>JAUPLS010000051.1 GCA_030836805.1 Campylobacterota bacterium
ATATTTTTATGCGCGATCAATAACATACTAAGCGGAACATGTCAAGAAGATTGCAAGTTTTGCACACAAAGCGTAAGATATCATGCCAATATACCGCGTTATAATTATAAACCGATCGAGCAAATCGTACAAGAAGCAAAGCAGGCCAAAGCGAACGGGGCGCTGGGATACTGTTTGGTTACGGCAGGAAAGGGGCTGAATGACAAAAAAGTAGATTTTGTTGCGCGTACCGCGCAAGCAATAAAAAAAGAGATTAAAGGCTTAAATCTTATCGCATGCAATGGTACCGCGACAATAGCGCAGCTACAGCACCTCAAAGACCATGGCATTGACAGCTACAATCACAATCTTGAAACTTCAAAACGCTACTACCCTGATATCTGCCAAACCCATGACTGGGAAGAACGCTATCAAACATGCGCAAACGTCAAATCTGTAGGATTGGCGCTGTGCAGCGGCGGTATTTTTGGAATGGGTGAACGTGAAGAAGACAGGGAAGATCTACTCAAAGCTATCGTTTCGCTTGATCCAGAATCCACACCCCTCAACTTCTACCACCCCAACCCCGCACTTCCTATCAAAACACGCAATATTGAGCCAGAAGAAGCGCTTCGCATCATTTCAAAGGCACGCAATATGCTAGGAGAACAAAAACTGCTCATGGCGGCAGGGGGGAGGGAACTTCTTTTTACCGGCAAAGAGGATCAGATGTTTGAAGCAGGAGTTAATGCTATTGTCATTGGAAATTATCTTACGACCAGCGGCATGGCTCCCACCAAAGATATAAAGATGCTAGAAACATTAGGTTATGAGGTTGCTGCCAGCTGCGATGCATCTTAGTTACTTAAATGGAGTGATTCATTTTCTAAAAAATATATAAAATTCATATCGCTCGTCATTTGATTGCATTAAAAGAAAAAGTTAAATTTAATTTTGGTTTTTTCTGGCTCTACTTAGGTCCATTTGTTTTTTAAAAACGGTTTTACTTTTCTCCATCCATCTCTTGTATTGCTTCTTGATAGTCTTTGTCGGCATTTTGTTTGGCTTCGAGCTGTTCTTTGGAAATGTTGATGTCTTGTATCCGAGCTGTTACGCTCTTTTCTTTTTCTGCTTTGCCCTGCGCCTCACTATCCATCTCTTGCACTGCTTCTTGATAGTCTTTGTCGGCATTTTGTTTGGCTTCGAGCCGTTCTTTGGAAATGTTGATGTCTTGTATCCGGGCTGTCACGCTCTTTTCTTTTTCCGCTTTGCCCTCCGCCTCATTGAGTCGCAGAAGCTTTTTCTCTTCTTCGTGTTTTGCAATCTTCTGATCTGTTATTGCTTGTTCTTCTTTAGGCAGAAGCGGTTTTTTCTCTTCTGTATTTAAGGCCTGGGTGTCTTCGGTTTCTTTTTCTATAAGATTTGACGATTCAGCCGCTGTTTGTATATGCTGTACTGTTTCGATGGCAGCGGATCTGTTTTCTTCGGTGTTGGCCTCAGTAAAAACTCCGTGTTCGTGTTCGTCTTTCTGCGAAGCCTCTTTTTGTTGCACTAAAAACTTTAGCTCATCAAGAAAAATAGACTGGGCACGCTCAATCTTTTGAAGATTCTCTTGCAAATCAAAAGGATTATTCTCTGCATTTGCTGCCACTGCTGCTAATATCATAAGCACGGATAAACATTGTTTCATTCATATTCCTTTGGCTCTAGCTGTTTTAATTCGAAGTACTCTTTTTGAAGCTTCTGGTTTTCAGTTTTCAGAATTTTCTCTTCGGTGATCAATCCTCGCTTCTTTTCCTTCAGGCTATTTAAAACAGTAAGAGAATTTTCACCATATATCAATATACCCAAATACACACCAAAAAGCAAAATACCCACCGTAGCTATCAAAAGTGTCTTGAGCGATAATCCGGCTAGCTCTTCAACCTTTTGTGTGTCTGTCATTTTTTCCCTTTATTTGTCACACAAACAAAGATGCACCCAAATATTCAAACTGCCCCAATTCTGCTTCTATCTCTAAAAGCCTATTGTATTTTGCAATTCTATCACTTCTCGCAGTTGAACCCGTCTTGATCTCCCCTGTATTGAGCGCTACGGCAAAATCGGCAATAAACGTATCTTCGCTTTCCCCCGAACGATGGGACATAACACACCTATACCCACTTCTTTGCGCAAGGCGAACTGTCTGCATTGTTTCAGAAACCGTACCGATTTGATTTGGTTTGATTAAAATTGCGTTAGCAATCCCTTTCTCTATCCCTTCTGCCAAAATAGATGCATTGGTTACAAAAAGATCATCCCCTACAAGCTGTATTTTGTCTCCAAGTTTTTCTGTAAGTTCTTTCCACCCATCCCAATCATCTTCGCTAAGACCATCTTCGATGGACACAATTGGATACTTTTCGCACATATCCGCATAGTAGGAAATCAATTCCGAGCTTGTCAATTCCCTGTTTTCTGATTTGAGCACATATTTGCCCTCCTCATTGATCAATTCGCTTGCGGCAACATCCAATGCAATTGCAATCTGCTCTCCTGCTTTATAGCCTGCTTTTTCAATCGCCCGCATAATCACCTGTATCGGCTCTTCGTTGCTTTTGAGATTCGGTGCAAATCCGCCTTCGTCGCCCACTGCAGTACTCTCACCCATTGCGTCGATAATTTTTTTAAGGTGGTGGTAGACTTCAGCTGAAGCCCTGAGCCCTTCTGAAAATCTATCAAACCCTATCGGCATGATCATGTATTCTTGAAAATCTACAGAATTGTTCGCATGTTCTCCGCCATTGATGATATTGAGCATCGGCACAGGCACAGTAACCGCATTGGCGCCTCCAAGATATCTATAAAGAGGCACACCCAAAGAAAGGGCAGCCGCTCTTGCAACCGCCATAGAGACACCCAAAACCGCATTGGCGCCTAAATTTGCATAATTTTCTGTACCGTCAACCTCTTTCATGATAAGATCAATCTCTGCTTGATTAAAAGGACTGAGCCCAACAAGCGCATCAGAAATAGCGCCATTGACATTTTCGCACGCTTTAAGAACGCCTTTGCCCATATATCTGCTTTCGCCGTCACGAAGCTCAAGTGCTTCACGTTTCCCTGTACTTGCGCCGCTTGGAACAATTGCACTAGCTACAGAACCATCGCTCAGACTTACTTTGGCACGAACAGTAGGATTTCCCCTGCTGTCCATCACTTCATCAGCTACGATTTCATCAATATAGATCATTTTTTTCCTTTACGTTTGTTATAGGTATTATTTTATCCTATTTTTCCTAAGGAAAGCACCAGAAAAACTATACGCTGCACCTATTAAAAAGCCCTACCTAAAGGCTTCTTTAAAGATTGTTTTAATCCTCTTCCACAATTTCATCTTGCCCCATGCTAAATGCACTGCCATTTACTCCTAAAGCTTCTTTGACTTTTGCTTCAATCTGAGCACGCAATTGCGGATTTTCCTTAATGGTTAGTTTTGCATTTTCTTTTCCCTGACCCAATTTTTCTGCACCATAACTAAACCAAGCACCCGATTTGTCAATAATGTCAAGTTTCACGCCATAATCGATCAACTCTCCTGTTTGTGAAATCCCCTCTCCAAACATAATGTCAAACTCTGCTTGTCTAAACGGGGGAGCTACCTTATTTTTAACCACTTTGGCTTTAACGCGGTTGCCTATCTGTGTCTCACCCTGTTTAAGTGTTGCGATACGACGCACATCTATTCTTACTGAACAATAAAACTTCAACGCATTCCCGCCTGTAGTTGTTTCGGGAGACCCGTACCCCATCGTTCCGATTTTCATACGGATTTGGTTAATGAAAATAACCGTAGTATTTGTCTTATGCAAAATCGCTGTAAGCTTACGAAGTGCTTGAGACATTAGTCGTGCTTGAAGCCCTACATGAGTATCGCCCATATCCCCTTCTATCTCGCTTTTTGGTGTCAATGCAGCTACGGAATCTACCACGATAAGTCCTACCGCGCCGCTTCTTGCTAATGTTTCGAGTACGTCAAGTGCCTGTTCCCCAAAGTCTGGTTGGGAGACCAGGAGGTTATCCGTGTCTACTCCTAAATTTTTTGCATATACAACATCCAATGCATGTTCTGCATCGATAAATGCACAAATCATTCCCTGTGCTTGTGCAGATGCGATTGTCTGCAAAGAAAGTGTTGTTTTGCCAGATGATTCAGGACCATAAATTTCTATAATTCTCCCCTGAGGAATCCCTCCGATTCCCAATGCCATATCAAGCCCGATAGATC
>JAUPLS010000052.1 GCA_030836805.1 Campylobacterota bacterium
GACGCTCTTCCGATCTCGCTCAGTTCAAATCGTGCAAAAAGCCTATCTCCAATGGAAAAGAAAAAAAGAGAGTACTTGCTTTCGTGGGCCGCTTTGATCTGCGCATCGTTCATAAAGTTGAGGTTGCCTCCTCGCAGCATCGAACCTTGATAGGCAGCCTCAATACCTTTCGCCTCAATACTTTTGATCTTCTCTAAAGGAAGTTCGCGGAGTGTTTCGTAACGATTTTCAAGATATCTGACAATACCTTGGCTGACAGGGTGGTTGGAGGTATGTACAAGCGAGTAGAGCAGATCGGGCTGAAATCCTTCAAAAATCTCTGCATTGACCACAGAGGGTTTGCCTTCTGTGATGGTGCCCGTTTTATCCAGTGCAAGAAGATTGCTTTTTGCCATGGTTTCCAAAAAGGTTGCTTCTTTAAAAAGGATACCTCTTTTGGCGGCAATAGAGATACCCACCAGTGTAGACATGGGTGTTGCAAGGCCCAACGCACACGGGCAGGCGATGACGATAACGGAGATACCGGTAATAAGGGCTTGTTCAAAACTTCCGTCAAGCAGATACCACCCTGCAAAAGCGGCAAGAGCGATCAAAAGAATGACACTGGAGAAATATCCTGAGATTTCGTTGGCAAGCTGTTCTATTTTCGGTTTTTTGGTGATGGATTCTTCCAAAAGTTTTACGATAGAATGAAGCAGTGAATGAGAAGCATCCTTGGTAGCTTTATAGCGCAGTACAGAGTCCAGACAGACTGAGCCGCTCAGTATCTCGTCCCCCTCTTGTTTGTAGACAGGCTCATTTTCCCCGGTCAAGGAGCTTTCATCAAAAGAACCTTGGCCGGATATGACCCGTCCGTCTATAACGACTTTTTCTCCAGGTTTAAGCTCTATAAGATCTTTGGCAACGATATTTTCCACGCTCACAAGACTTTTTGTCCCTTCTTTGACCAGGGTTACTTCGGTCGGAGTGCTTCCCATAAGCGTATCAAGCGTATCGACAGCCTGCTTTTTGCTCAATACTTCCAAATATTTTCCGACCAGAACAAAAGTAATAATCATCGCCACGGAATCAAAATAGACCTCTCCTGTACGCGTTAGCATCGCATAGATAGAGTAGATATAGGCAAAAAGTGCTCCTGAGGCGACAAGGGTATCCATGTTGACCATTTTATTTTTATACCCGTAGTAAGCTCCGCGAAAAAAAATCCATCCGCTGTAAAAAAGTACGGGCGTTGCCAACGCAAACTCAGCGAAATTGAGAATATCTTTAAATTCTTGTTTGATGCCCGTAGAATATCCTGCATATTGGGCTATGGCGATCCACATAATATTCATAGTGCCAAACACTCCCACAAGAATGCGGGAATAATATTCTTTTCGTCTTTTTACTGCACGTTCTTCTTGCAGTTTGGGATCATAAGGATACGCATTGTAGCCAATGGACCGAATGGTTTGGATGATTTGTGAAAGCTTGATGATTTGGGGATCCCAGAGTACTTTGGCCTTATTGTTGGTGTAGTTAATGTTTGCCTCAATAATACCTTCGGTTCTATGGAGTACTTTTTCATTGAGCCACACACAGGCGGAACAGTGGATGCCTTCGATGATGAGGTTGATCTCCTTGATCCCATCTTCATGGGCGGTGATATATTTATTTGCAAAACCTTCCAGGTCAAATTTCTCTAAATCATTATTCTGTCTTTCTGCGGGCTGGAGTGTTGTATCGCCGAGCTTTTCATAAAAACTGTCAAGCCCTTCGTTTTGAAGAAGATGATAGACTCCTTGGCACCCTTTGCAGCAAAAATGAAGCGTTTGTCCATGATGCTGCTCGGTTATCATCATGTCTTCATTAAATTTGAGGTTGCAGTGTGAGCATGCGATTTGTGCCAAGCGTGGTCCTTAGAAAATGTTAATAGGGTTTATTTTATCTAAATATGAGTAAAATCCCACATGGAAACAGTATGGATATGGACTTTTATTTTAATTGCTATAGAGCTTCTTGAGGCATTTTTGCAGCGCGCAAATACACTAGGAGGGATGCTTCAAAATCTCTACAGATATTATACGAAGAGTATTTTTCTTTTTTTCTTGATTCATCCCGGATTTTATTTTGTACTTTTTGTAGCACTTTATAGCAATGTACTCAATGCGGGTATAATTTTTATTATCGCTTTTAAGGTATTTGATATTTTTTATAAAATTGAATTGATAAAACAAATTTTTATTCAAAAAAAAGTTTCAAAAGAGATGGCAGCAATGCTGGAGTGGAAAATACCCTCTTGGTTTTTCCTTATCGGTGCATGTGTCTATCCTCTTTTGCTCTTCTGCGCATTAAGTTGACTTTTTAGCTTAAAAGGATTATAATACTTTTACTACATACTTGGTGTTATCATTTCATTACAGTATATCTCCATTTATATTACAAACTCAAGAGGATCCATGAGCGACCAAAAAAAATCAAACACCCCCACTAAAAAAAATAGAACGCACGTTCCGGTAGAAGGTTATAAAATAGAGGATCTTCAGCAAAAACCGCTTACGGAACTTATCACCATCGCCAAAGAGATGGAAGTTGAAAACCCCAATGAGTATCAGCGTAAAGACCTTATTTTTGAAATTTTGAAATCACAGGTAAGCCAGGGCGGATTTATCTTGTTTACCGGAATTTTGGAAATTATGAATGACGGCTATGGATTTCTTCGTTCTATCGATGGAAACTTTGCAAACTCAAGCAACGACACTTATGTGAGCAGCACGCAAGTGAAACGTTTTGCTTTAAGAAACGGAGACATTGTCACAGGCCAGGTGCGTCCGCCTAAAGATCAAGAGAAATATTACGCCCTTCTTAAAATAGAAGCGATTAATTATCTTCCTCCTGAAAAATCCAAGCAAAGGCCGCTTTTTGATAACCTCACCCCTCTTTATGCCAATGAAAAACTTAAATTAGAATATAACCCTATGAAGCTCACAGGACGTGTTCTTGATCTTTTTACCCCTATAGGAAAAGGACAAAGGGCTTTGGTGGTAGCTCCGCCTCGTACAGGTAAAACAGAATTGCTCAAAGAACTGGCACACGGCATCACCTACAACAATCCTGACGCATCATTGATGGTGCTGCTTGTAGATGAAAGGCCTGAAGAGGTGACCGACATGCAGCGTTCGGTGAAGGGAGAAGTGTACAGCTCCACGTTTGATTTGCCTGCACAAAATCATGTCAGAACAGCCGAAATGGTGATAGAGAAGGCTAAAAGACGCGTAGAAATGGGCAAAGATGTTATCATTTTGCTTGATTCCATTACAAGACTCGCCAGAGCCTACAATACAGTAACACCCAGTTCAGGGAAAGTGCTTTCGGGAGGGGTAGATGCCAATGCCCTGCATAAACCAAAACGTTTCTTTGGTGCAGCAAGAAATATTGAAGAAGGGGGCAGTTTAACCATTATCGCCACCGCGCTTATCGATACGGGAAGCCGTATGGATGAGGTGATTTTTGAAGAGTTTAAAGGTACAGGAAACTCTGAAGTGGTTTTGAGCCGTTATGTTTCTGAAAGACGCATCTATCCGGCGATTGATGTCACGAAGTCCGGCACCAGAAAAGAAGAACTGCTCACAGATCCTGAAACATTGCAAAAAGTATGGGCACTGAGAAATGCAATGCAAAACATGGAAGAAGTAGAAGGGTTAAAATTCCTCTTCTCTAAGATGCTTAAGACAAAGTCCAATGAAGAGTTCCTTTCTATGATGAATGAGGGCGCTTAATTTTTAAAGGTCTTTAATCCTGAGGTGCCAACCGAAGCTTTCTCAAAGAGAGTGCAAGCACAAGAGTGAGATGAATTGGAGTGTGGCTTTGCTGCATTCCAAGAAGAAGGGTTTTAAATGAAAATAGGTATTTTTGACTCCGGACTTGGCGGCCTGACTGTTGTAGAGGCTATCGCCGCACTTATTAAAGGCGCAGAGATTTATTATGTGGCTGATACCAAACATGCTCCTTACGGAGAGAAAACTCCTGAGCAGATTACACAATACAGTCTGAATATCGCGCAATATCTCATCGACAGGCATCAAATTGATGCCTTGATTGTCGCATGCAACACGGCCACTTCAGCCGCTATTGGGCAGCTGAGAGAACACTATCCTTCATTGATCATCCTTGGAACAGAACCGGGCGTTAAGCCCGCTATTCAATGCACTAAAACCAAAAATATCGGGGTGCTGGCTACCCCCGCAACGCTTAAAGGGGAGAAGTACCAACAGCTTGTCTCTGCTTTGTCGGCACAGGAAGGTATAAGGCTGTTTGAGCAGGCATGTCCCGGATTGGTAGAGCAGATAGAAAAAGGTGAAATACAAAGCGCAAAGACCAGGGAGATGTTAACAGCATGGCTGACGCCGATGCTGCAAAACAATGTGGATACGATTGTTTTGGGATGCACGCACTATCCGCTCGTAGAAGCACTGATTAAGGAGATTATGCAGCACAAGGTACAACTCATACAAACGGGGGGCGCTATAGCAAGACATTTACTTTCTCAGAGCGAAGCAAAGGGACACATTAACGCAGGCCCTTTACGCATATTCCTTTATACCACAGGAGAAATACAAACACCAATCATTGATCAAATCATCAAGGATCATGAGCCTATCAAGAAGATAAACATAGGAAACTAGAGACTAAAAAGAGCTTGGATTGCTATATCAAGCCTACGGTTTCTCTCACTTTTTCCATTTTTGCTGAAGCAATGGCTCTGGCTTTTTTTGCTCCTTCGGCTAGAATATCATGAACTTCATCCATATGGGTTAAATAGTAAGCTCTTCTCTCTCTGGCATGTGCAAGTTCTTCCCAGATCAACTCTTTGAGATATTTTTTGAAATGTCCGTATCCCTCTTTGCCGCTTTTGTAGCGTTCCTGAAGTTCCAGTTTTTGTGTATCATTTAAAAAAAGTGCAGCCAAATCATAGATGTGGCATCCTTCATATTTTAGGGGATCACCTAGCGGGGTTGAAGAACTGATGATCTTGTTGCATCTTTTTTGCAACTCTTTTTCCTCCATAAACAAATCGATAGCATTGCCGTAACTTTTACTCATCTTTTGTCCGTCTATCCCCGGGATGGTTGCCAATTCTTCTTGTACAAGATGTTCGGGGAGCACAAAAAGATCACCGTATTCATTGTTAAATTTAATAGCAATATCCCTTGTCATTTCTACATGTTGAATCTGGTCTTTTCCTACGGGCACTTTTTGGGTATCAAGCAAAAGAATATCTGCAGCCATCAGTACAGGATAGGAAAAAAGTGCATGGCTTGCAGGAATGCCTTTGGCAACTTTGTCTTTATAGCTATGGGCACGATCAAGAAAACCCATAGGCGTAAACTTGGAAAGTATCAAATAGAGTTCCAGCACTTCGGGTAC
>JAUPLS010000053.1 GCA_030836805.1 Campylobacterota bacterium
TAATTGCAGACTCTCTTACTCGTATAAGAAATGCTGCGCAAAGAAGATTAGACGTAACAACGCTTCTTCACTCAAAAACCATTGAAGCAACAGTGGCTATTTTTGCTGAAAAAGGGTATCTTGTAGGATACAATGTGTTGGAAGATGGCAACAAGAAAACAATTCAAGTAGTTCTTAAATATGATGAGAATGAAAAAAGTGTTATCAATGAAATAAAAAAGATTTCTAAACCTGGCAGACGTGTTCACCAAGGTAAAGATGCAATTAGAACATTTAAAAACGGATACGGTACTTTGGTGGTTTCAACAAGCCAAGGCGTACTTGCAAACGATGAGGCGTATAAACGCGGCATCGGTGGCGAAGTAATCTGTAGTATTTGGTAAGGAATTAAAGATGTCAAGAATAGGAAAAAGACCAGTAACTGTAGCAAGTGGTATCGAGGTATCACTAGACGGTACGACTCTCGTCGCTAAAAAAGGCAATCTTGAAAAAAGACTTGAAACTTACGGTAGAGTAGGTATTAGCATAGATGGCAATGAAGTTACCTTCTCAAGAGCAGGCGATGGCAAACAAGATTCAGCGTTCTGGGGAACATATAGAGCGCTTTTTGATAATATCATTATCGGTTTGGATCAAGGATTTAAAAAATCTTTAGAGATCAATGGTGTGGGTTACAGAGCCGCAATTGAAGGCAATGCACTTAAACTTCAGCTTGGATATTCACATGATATTCTATACCCAATCCCGGCGGGCGTTGATATCTCTGTAGAGAAGAACGTTATCAGCATTAGCGGTACAGACAAACAAGTTATTGGACAAGTTGCAGCCGAGATTAGAGAATTTAGGCCACCAGAACCGTATAAAGGCAAGGGTGTCAAATACAGTGATGAGACAATCATCAGAAAAGCTGGTAAATCAGCTGGCAAGAAAAAGTAGGAGTGACAGATGTTAAAAAGTATTCAAAAAAGAAAAAATCAACTGCGCACTCAAAGAAAAGCTAGAGTTAGAGGTAAAATCTTCGGCACAGATACAAAGCCAAGATTGACTATATTTAAGTCTAATAAACATTTTTATGCACAAGCGATTGACGACAATGCAGGTGCAACATTGGCTTGTGCTGATGGTAGAAAGCTTGGACTTAAAGCTAATAAAGACGATGTTAAAAAAGTAGCTGAGCAGATGGCGGCAAGCCTTGCTTCTAAAAATATCGACAGCGTTGTATTTGACAGAAATGGTTACCTTTACCACGGTGTAGTAGCCTCTTTTGCTGATGCACTTAGAGAAGCCGGAATTAAGTTTTAAGGAAGCATGATGGAAACTATTGAAAAAGAATTTGAAGAAGTAATCGTAAATATCGGACGTGTTACCAAGGTTGTAAAGGGCGGTAGAAGATTTAGATTTACTGCACTTGTTGTTATCGGTGACAAAAATGGTACAGTAGGATACGGATTTGGTAAAGCCAAAGAGGTGCCCGATGCGATTAAAAAAGCTGTGGATGATGCGCATAAGAACCTTGTGAAAGTCAATATTAAAGGTGCAACAATCGCTCATGATATTGAACACAAATTTAATGCGAGCAGAATTGTACTTAGACCGGCAAGCGAAGGTACTGGTATTATTGCCGGCGGTGCTGCGAGGCCAGTACTTGAACTTGCAGGGATTCAAGATGTGCTTTCAAAATCAATTGGTTCAAACAATCCAAACAACCTAGTAAGGGCAACAATCCAAGCGCTTACTAGAATCAAAGCGTAAGGGGTAAAATATGGGTTTACATAATTTACAACCAGCTCCAGGTTCAACTAAAAACAAAAAAAGAATTGGACGTGGTCAAGGTTCAGGTACGGGTAAAACAGCCGGACGTGGTCACAAAGGCCAAAAGGCTAGAACCGGAAACAAAAGAAAAAGAGGGTTCGAGGGTGGTCAGCAGCCACTGTATAAAAGATTGCCTAAGATTGGTTTTGTATCAAGCGTTGAAAAGCCATACGTAATCAATGTAGAAAAGATTAAAGCAATTGCTGAACTTTCAGAGATTACTCTTGAGAGCATCAAATCAGTACATAAGTTACAAAAAACAGTAACGAGAGTTAAATTGATTGGCGCAAGTGCAAAAGATCTTGCATCTAAAATCAAAGACGAAGCTGTTACTACAAGCGGAAAATAAGATGGGCAATGCTTTAACTCAGAAAATCCTGATTACTTTAGGATTCCTTTTTGCGTATAGAGTTTTAGCTTATATCCCAACACCGGGTGTTGATTTGAATGTCATCAAAGAGTTCTTTGATGACAATACAAACAACGCTTTGGGATTAGCCAATATGTTCAGCGGTGGCGCAGTTGAGCGCTTAAGTATTATCTCTTTGGGCATCATGCCATACATTACTGCCTCTATCGTAATGGAACTTCTTGCAGCTACTTTTCCTACGCTTGGCCAAATGAAAAAAGAACGTGACGGTATGCAAAAATATATGCAAATTATTCGTTATTTTACTATTTTTATTACAGCAGTGCAGGCAATCGGTGTATCTATGGGGCTGCAAAGCATGACAGGCCGCGGCGGTGAGAGCGCAGTGATGATTGATCCGATGATGTTTACAGCATTGGCAACTTTCTCCATGTTAACCGGTACAATGTTGCTGATGTGGATAGGTGAACAGATCACACAAAAAGGTATTGGAAATGGTATTTCATTGATCATTTTTGCCGGTATCGTTTCAGGATTGCCTTCGGCTATATCCAATACGGTAAAAGCGGTAAATGCAGGAGAGATGAACTTCTTGGTCGTACTTGGTATTTTGGCAATCATTCTGGTCACTGTTTGGGCTATTATCTATGTTGAACTGGGTGAGAGAAGAATCCCAATTTCCTACTCAAGAAAAACGATTATGCAAAATCAAAGCAAAAGAGTGATGAATTATATTCCTGTAAAAGTGAACCTTTCGGGGGTTATACCGCCTATTTTTGCCTCTGCCATATTAATGTTCCCGCTTACAATGTTGCAAGCAAGCACACATCCTTGGATGACAGCAATTGCTGATGCTTTGGCACCGGGAGGAATAGTGTTTAATGCCGCGACATTTTTGCTAGTGATGTTCTTTGCATTTTTTTATGCTTCAATTGCATTTAATGCCAAAGATATCGCAGATAATCTTAAGAGACAAGGCGGGTTTATTCCCGGTGTTAGGCCGGGAATGCATACTAAAGAGTTTCTGAATGAAGTGGCAAGTAGACTTACCGGTTCAGGTGCAGTCTATTTGGCAATTATCTCTACCATTCCTTTTTTACTTATTAGCGGAATGGGTGCAAGTTTCTACTTCGGAGGAGTTTCTGTGTTGATTATTGTTCAGGTGGCACTTGACACCATGAGAAAGATTGAAGCACAGAGGACGATGAATCAATATGATATACTGGGCAATGTGGGTCTATAATGGCTATTGCAATTAGAAAACCTGACGAGATCGCCAAGCTTAAAAAAGCTGGCGAGATTGTCGGAAAAACACTTCAGCATCTTCAAAATATTATTAAACCCGGAATGACTTTACAGCAGATAGACAGTATCGGCGAAGCATTTATCCGTCAACATGGCGCAGAGCCTTCCTTTAAAGGGCTTTATGGCTTTAAAGGTTCTGTGTGTACCTCCCTCAATCAAGTCTGCATTCATGGTGTGCCTGACGACACTGTTGTCAAGGAAGGCGATATCTTGGGCCTTGATATCGGTACGAAATTAGACGGCTATTATGGCGACGCAGCGGTTACTATCGCGATAGGAGAAATATCCGCAGAAGACCAAGAGATCATTGACTGCTCTAAAGATGCACTTTACCATGCGATTGGTTCAATCAAGGAAGGCATGCGTTTCAAGGAATTGTCAAAAATTCTTGAAGACTTTATTGTCTCTCGCGGTTTTGTACCATTGAGAGAATATTGTGGACATGGTATTGGCACAAGCCCCCATGGCGAACCCAATATTCCAAACTACCTTGAAGGCAAACCAAACCAGGGACCTAAAATAAAAAATGGAATGGTGTTCTGTATAGAACCGATGGTGTGTAAAAAAAGTGGCAAACCGGTAATACTGGAGGATCACTGGTCGGTGGTAAGCGAAGATGGATTGCGATCAAGCCATTATGAACATCAGGTTGCTATCGTGGATGGCAAAGCAATTATATTGACTCAAGCATAATATGCGCAATGACAGTTCGGACAGCATACATTAAAAGTATAATTCACAAAGGAACACAATGGCAAAAGATGATGTAATAGAGATAGACGGCAAAGTGGTAGAAGCACTTCCCAATGCAACTTTTAGAGTAGAGCTTGAGAATGGCCATATTGTACTTTGCCATATTGCAGGAAAAATGAGAATGCACTACATTAAAATCCTCCCGGGTGACAAAGTAAAGGTAGAGTTAACACCATATAGTCTAGATAAGGGCCGTATCACATTCAGATATAAATAGTATCGGCGGGCAACCTATATTTTCTTTCAAGATGGTACCCAAGGTGAATTCATGGGTGTATTTTTGGCTTAAATTAAATGCTATAAGCAATGTTTAATAATTATTTAGATAAAATCACTGTCCCTTAAACTTTAGGGATTTAAAACTGCGTGAAGAATCTTTGATTAAGTAGCACCGATTACTCAAGGATTGGACTATAGTACTCAATAGTCCACGCAAACTAAGAATGCTTTATGTATTCTAGGTGCAAAAATATCGTAGGAGTAACCAATGAAGGTTAGACCATCAGTAAAAAAAATGTGCGATGACTGCAAAGTTATTAAGCGCAAGGGTATCGTACGCGTGATTTGTAAAAATCCAAAACATAAACAAAGACAAGGATAAGTATGGCACGTATAGCGGGTGTTGATTTACCTAAAAAGAAAAGAATGGAGTACGCTCTTACTTATATTTTTGGTATAGGGCTTACAACGTCGAGACAAATTCTTGACAGAACAGGCATGGACTACAATAAAAGAGTTTATGAGCTTACAGATGCTGAAGCAGCAATAATTCGTAATGACATTCAAGAAAATGTTATGGTAGAGGGTGACCTTCGCAAAAAAGTAGCACTTGACATCAAAGCACTTATGGATTTAGGAAACTATAGAGGTCTTAGACACAGAAGAGGGCTTCCTGTTCGTGGACAAAGCACTAAGACTAACGCGCGTACCAGAAAAGGTAAGCGTAAAACTGTTGGCGCGGCATAAGGAGTAATGAATGGCTAAGAAAAAAGCAAAAAAAAGTATTGCCAAAGGTATAGTGTACGTAGCTGCGACATTTAACAATACCGTAATTACGGTAACTGATGAAATGGGAAATGTAATTTCTTGGAGCAGTGCAGGTTCACTGGGCTTTAAAGGAAGCAAAAAGTCTACACCTTTTGCAGCAGCAGAAGCCGTAGCAGATGCAATGGAAAAAGCAAAAGAAAACGGAATCAAAGAAGTAGGCATTAAAGTGCAAGGTCCTGGTTCTGGTAGAGATACTGCAGTTAAATCTATTGGCGCAACGGAAGGCGTTCGTGTAACATTCCTCAAAGATATTACACCGCTTCCGCATAATGGATGCAGACCTCCTAAAAAGAGAAGAGTGTAATTTAATTAATAATTAAAAATAGTAGTTTAGGTATGCATTGCAGTGCAATGCTTATATTTTTTACGAAAAATAAAAAAGGTAACATAGATGGCAAGATATAGAGGTCCTGTTGAAAAACTAGAAAGAAGACTTGGTGTTGATCTTGGATTAAAAGGTGAGAGAAAACTTGCCGGTAAAAGTGCATTGGAAAAAAGACCATATGCGCCAGGACAACATGGACAAAGAAGAGCAAAAATTAGCGGATACGGTCTCCAGCTTAGAGAGAAACAAAAAGCTAAATTTATGTATGGCGTAAGTGAAAAACAATTTAGAACATTGTTTAAAGAAGCACATGCAAAAGAAGGGAATACAGGGAATATTTTGATTCAACTTCTTGAGCAAAGACTTGATAATGTTGTGTATAGAATGGGATTTGCTACCACAAGAGCATCTGCAAGACAGTTTGTTAACCATGGGCATATCGTTGTGGACGGTAAAAGAGTGAATATTCCTTCATATAGAGTAAAAGCAGGTCAAAAAATTGAAATTAGAGAGAAGAGCAAAAGCAATTCTCAAATTCTTAGAGCAATCGAATTGACTAACCAAACCGGTATGGTTGAGTGGGTTGATGTGGATAAGGAAAAACTTTTCGGTCTTTTTGCAAGAGTTCCCGAAAGAGAAGAGATTTCAATCCCAGTTGAAGAGCGTCTAATCGTCGAGCTTTATTCTAAATAATCTTAGTAAAGGCTAGTTAATGAGAAAAATTAAAGTTGCACCATATATGCCAACAGAGGTAGAAGTAAAAGAAATTGACGCCAATAGAGCCGAAATTATTGCTTATCCCTTTGAGAGTGGATATGCAGTTACGCTTGCGCATCCACTAAGAAGACTTATCTTGGGAAGTTCTATCGGATATGCACCTATTTCTGTAAAAATTGAAGGTGCTGCACATGAGTTTGACAATATTAGAGGCATGCATGAAGATGTTGCCGTTTTTATTATCAATCTTAAAAATATTCGTTTTAAAATCAAAGACGAAAGTGATAAGGTAGAGCTTAAGTACAGTTTTAGCGGACACAAAGAAGTGACTGCGCTGGACCTTAACAACGATCAGATTGAAGTGGTGAACGGAGATCTTCCTCTTGCAACACTAAACGAAGATGCAGAACTTAACTTTACGGTAGTTATCGCAAAAGGGATTGGCTATGTACCTAGTGAAGATCTTAGAGATGAGGTGGATAGAGATAGCATCGCCTTGGATGCATTTTTTACTCCGGTAAGAAAAGCGAACTACAAGATCGAACCGGTACTGGTAGAGGATAACCCTAACTATGAAAAAATTACTTTTGACATTGTAACAGATGGTCAAATCGGGCCAGTAGAAGCGTTTACCAATGCACTTGAAGTTATGAATAAGCAGCTTTCAGTATTTGGCGGCGTGCTTGATGTTGATATCGGCAACACCCCAGTGAAGAGAAACAACGATGATAGTGAACTTAAACTTTTCTTGCAGCCAGTAGACAGTCTTGGATTGAGTGCCAGATCTTTCAATTCACTTGATAGGGCAGGACTGAAGTTTCTGGGCGAATTGGTATTGATGAGTGAAACAGAGATTAAAAATATCAAGAATCTCGGTAAAAAATCTTTAGATGAGATCAATGAGTGTCTTATCGAGCATGGATTTGGTTCAGAGTTTGAACTCCCAGATAGCACAAGAGCAATTCTTGTAAAGAAATTAGAGCAACTAAAAGCATAGTTGTACAGACAATAAAGGATTAACATGAGACATAAGCATGGTTACCGCAAATTAGGCAGAACGTCTTCCCATAGAGCGGCACTTCTAAAAAATCTTTCTATCGCCTTGACAAAAGAAGGTAAAATAGAAACTACATTGCCAAAAGCAAAAGAACTTAGAGGCTACTATGAAAAACTGATCACAAAAGCTTCCGTAGGTGATTTTAATGCCCATAGAGCTATTTTTGCAATGTTGCAAGATAAAGAGTGTACCAATAAACTTGTAAATGAGATTGCACCTAACTACAAAGAAAGAAACGGTGGATATACAAGAATTATCAAAACACGCATAAGAAAAGGTGATGCAGCACCTATGGCGATTATCGAACTCGTATAATCTCCATTCTGTAAAATAGCAGCTCAAGGCCCTGCCTTGAATTGTATATCCCCGCTCAATTTTCAAAAAATTCCTTATTTCGTTGGTATTGACAAACCCAATCTTTTAGTGTATAAAACACTGCAAGAATTATATGGAAAAATTTACGATGCTTCTGTTATAATTAAATAATAATATTTATTTATATTAATAATAAAAACAAAGGAGAGGTTTTGATCCCTTTTACAGATGAAGAATTACAACCCGCAGTACAAGGGGTGATAGACAAGGTTAGGCCTTCTATCAAGCTCGATGGAGGCGATATTAAACTGATAGCCATCAAAGAAGGTATTGTTTTTGTGCAACTTCAGGGGGCTTGTGTGGGGTGTGCTAGCAGCAATACAACATTGAAGTTTGGGGTGGAGAGACAGATGCAGACATTGATACACCCTGAACTTAAGGTAATTAACGTACCGGCTGGATTTGAAGATAAATTGGACCAATTGAATTAATATGAGTAAAATAAGCAAACAAGCCTTGTTGCAAAGAGCAGAAAACGAATTTCTAAGAGGGGAATACGCCAATGCTTTAAGAAATTATGGACTTATACTCAAAGATTATCCTACGCTTGATGAAGCAAAAGTAGGGGTTTATTTGAGTGATTTAGGCATTGAAAGAGAAGAGGAGGCCCAGGCACTCTTTGATTATTATCAAATCATTAAGTCCCAAAAAGAAAATGCAGCCCAAATTATTGACAGTATTATTGCCTCACTGGAAGATACAAAGTTAAAAGTACAAGACCTCTTGGTTAATTCCCTGGAAGAAGAAGTTGAGTATGGCGAAGGAATCCGCTACAGTGATTTTCTTGAACTGGTAAAACAAAGAGGTAGTTTTAAAAAGGCATTTGAAGACATCATGTTTTCCACTAAAGTTGTGATTACCAATAAAGATGAATTTATTGATTTTGTTGCCAGACTCTCTAGCGAGGGATTTGACGAAATGGCACTTGGCTATCTTGATGCAAGTGCCAATCTTTTTGGAAACGATCAGGATATTTTAGCGCTTTATCATATTGTCAAAGGGGCAAAATAGTGAAAATACCTTTTAAAAAAGAAAGATATCATTTTTTAACTGACGACACTCATGAAGTAGACAAGCAGACGCTTTTTTTGAAAACATCGCAAAATAATAAATACTATGAGGCCTTGGAAGAAAAGCCTTCTGCTGTGACGCCGGAAGAGCTTATTGCTTTTTGGGGAATAGACAAGCTGAGGGTTGTCGGAGTAACAGGCACTAATGGCAAAACAACAGTAACTGCCGCCATATATTCTTTCTTAATCGATCTTGGAGAAAGACCTGCCCTGCAGGGAACACGCGGGCTTTTTGCACAAGAGAAGCGCATTGAAGAGAAGAGTATGACTACCCCGTCTGTGCTGGAAACATTTCACAATATGAAGAAAACCATGGATTTGGGTTGCAACTATTTTATTATGGAAGTAAGTTCCCATGCGATAGATCAAAAGCGTATCGAGGGAATAAAATTTGCGCTTAAAGTGCAAACAAATGTGACGAGCGATCATCTTGATTATCATGGCACGATAGAAGAATACAGAAGAGTTAAGAGTCTCTTTTTTGCCGATGAATCTCCAAAACTTCTTAATAAGGATGATATCAAAAGCATCACATACAATGCCATCGGAGCACAAAGTTACGGTGTTGATCAGCCTGCCACGTTTAAAGTACAAGCTTTCTCATTGCTTGATGGCATTACCGCGGGAATTAAGCATGTAAGAGAAGAAGCAACTTTTCATTCTCCCATGGTCGGACTTTTTAATCTTTTTAATCTCA
>JAUPLS010000054.1 GCA_030836805.1 Campylobacterota bacterium
TTTTTGTCCTATGCCTTTGACGCCGGGTACATTATCGGACGAATCCCCCAGAAGTGCTTGAAAATCAACAAAATCGCGAGGGCTAACCCCAAATTTTTCGATACATCCCGCCTCATCGATCTCTTTTTTTTTCACCGAGTCAACCATAACAACGCGGCCATCATCAATCAACTGATACAAATCTTTATCGTGCGAAACAATACGGACTTTCAAGCCTTTTTCTTTAGCAAATTTTGTCACAGTAGCAATCACATCATCTGCCTCAAAACCATCCCGCGTAAGATTTGCAAAACCCATTTGCTCTATCCACTCGATGGCAACAGGGAGCTGCTTGAGAAGATCTTCCGGAGGAGGTTCACGGTGTGCTTTATACTCCCCGTAGAGATCACTTCTGAATGTTTTTGTTTTGCTGTCCAGCGCAAAAACTAGATATTCCGTACTATGCTCACGATGCAATGAATCAATCAAATTGATAAATCCGGTCAAAAGGCCCGTGGGAAACCCCTCGGTATTACGCAAAGGAGGCAGTGCAAAATAAGAACGAAAGAAGAAGCCGAAAGTGTCAATCACCGTAATTGTTTTCAATAGCATACCTGTTATTTTTTTTTATTTTAACCTATTCTTTGTTAGAGGCGGGCTTTTTTGTTTCTTAAGATATTTTTAAGTCATGTATTAGTAATATTTAATTGAATGTATTTAAAATTTGAGGGGGATAAAATGTCAAATACTCACATTGTAGATCAGGATATTGTTCAGCACGAAAAAGAAACGCTTAAAAAACACAAAAAAACACAAATTTTTTTACAGCAGGAGGTGAATCTCTCCAATACTCCGCTTTTTCTGCCTGAAGGATTGGAGCTGCCTTTTTTGGGAATTTATATTATTTTTTTACCCTATATCGCAGGCGTTCTTTTCGTTTTTTTCTCTGTAGCAAATATGGATTATAAAACTTTTTTATCACTGAATGATAATTTGTTTTTTATCATGAACTGGATGGTCGGCTACGAGATCATCGCAGCATCCATCCTTCTTATCATTGCTAAAAGTGCTGTTTTATTTCATCTCAAAAATAGTTAAAAAAAGACGAAACACTTCGTTTCTTAACTTTTTGAAGTCTTAGAAGCGGTGCGTTTTTGCATCTCTTCAAACTCCTTGGCGAGGTATTCACCCGTATAGCTTCCTGTTTTTTTATACTCTTTTGCCAGTTCTTCAGGCGATCCGGTAGCGATAACAAGCCCCCCTTTGTTTCCCCCCTCAGGCCCCATATCGATAACATAATCTGCATTTTTGATCATATCCAGATTGTGCTCTATCACAACAATTGAATTACCCAGATCGACCAGATGGTGAAGCACCCCCGTCAATCTGTCCACGTCCGCAAAATGTAATCCCGTTGTGGGCTCATCTAAAATATAAAGTGTTTGACCCGTATCTTTGCGGCTAAGTTCTTTGCTGAGTTTAATACGCTGGGCTTCACCGCCTGAAAGTGTCGTTGCATTTTGCCCTAAAGCGATATAGTCAAGCCCCACGTCGGCCAAAGTCTTCAGCTTGCTTGCAATGGCAGGAATGGCTTTAAAAAATTCTAAAGCCTCCCCCACGCTCATAGAGAGTACATCGGCGATGGATTTGCCCTTATAGTGCACCTCTAATGTTTGGGTATTATAGCGTGTACCCTTACAGGCATCGCAACGCACAAGAACGTCAGGCAAAAAATGCATCTCGATCTTGATCTGCCCATCACCCTGACACTTCTCACAGCGTCCCCCTTTTACATTAAAAGAGAAACGTCCTATTTTATATCCACGAAGTTCTGCTTCTTTGGTCTGAGAAAAAAGCTTTCTTATCTCATCCATAATCCCTGTATATGTGGCAGGATTACTTCGAGGCGTACGCCCTATGGGGCTTTGATCAAGATAGATCACCTTATCAAGTTTTTCAAGCCCGTTGATCTCTACCCCATCAATTTTATTGATTTTTCTGGCACGATTGAGCAGCTCCCTGGCAACAGGCAAAAGTGTTTGCAAGATAAGTGAACTCTTACCGCTTCCACTGACGCCGGTCACACATACGAAATTTTGTAACGGTATTCTTACATCGAGATCTTTGATATTGTTCAGCGTCACGTTTTTGATCTCTATCCACTCATTTTGCGGCTTGTTGTGAGGGTAACTGATCTCTTTTTTTCCAAACATATAATCTGCTGTAAGCGTCTTTGCTTTGACTAGCTTGGCAGCGTCCCCTGCAAAAACAATATTTCCGCCGAATTTACCTGCTCCGGGTCCAATATCAACGATATAATCAGCTGCCAGTATCGTTTCTTTATCGTGTTCTACAACGATGACGGAATTTCCTTTGTCGCGAAGAGAGTTGAGTGTGCGGATAAGCTTCATCGTATCACGTTCATGCAATCCGATGCTAGGCTCATCAAGCACATACATGACGCCGGTCAGACCGGAACCTATCTGTGAAGCGATACGAATACGTTGCGCTTCTCCTCCGGATATGGTTCGCGCATCACGGCTAAGTGAGAGATATCCCAGCCCTACATCATATAAAAAAAAGAGCCTTTCTTGTATCTCTTTAAGAATCGACTGCGCTATCATGCTTTGCTGTTCATTCAAGTGCGAAAAACTTTTTTTATCTGCAAAATATGCATAGCTTTTTTCAATCGGCATATCAACCATATCTGCAATATTTTTATCCGCAATCCTCACCGCCAAAGTACTGGGGCTCAACCGATGCCCTTGACACTGATCACATACCTTTTCAGTCATATATTCGGATAGGTCTTTTTCTTCTTTGAACATATCGTGCGCAAATCTGATAACGCCGGGCCATTCACGACTGAGCTTATGTTTCTTCCATATAAAATCAACCGTACCCCCTATGCCATACAGTATTGCTTTTTGCTGATACTCAGGAAGTTCTCCGTAAGGAATGCGGATATTGATCCCATTTTGTTCACAAAAAGCTGTTAGGAATTTGGTGTAATAGCTTTTATTGAATCCGTACATGATCTTCACTGCGCCCTTGTCTATACTCAGATCGGAATCTATGATTTTTTTAAGATCTATAGCGTATCTGATTCCCAATCCATCACAGGCAGGACACGCTCCTTTGGGGGAATTGAAAGAGAAGCTTACAGGCTCCAAGGGCTCGAAGCTGATCTTGCAGTCAAAGCAAGCCAGATGTTCAGAGTAGTGAAAATGTTCCCTCTCAAGTCCCAACTCTTCAAAATTAAGTACCTCAATTTCCATCTCGCCATAGCTTTCCTTCAGTGCTTTTTCAACATCCTGGCCTATGCGGTCGCGGCTTTCCTCCTTCACTGCCACTCTGTCTATAATTACTTTGATTGTATGTTTTTTAGTCTTGGAAAGCTCTATCTCTTCATCCAAACGCACCATCACTCCATCCACCATCGCACGCACATACCCTTTGTGGCGTAAAGACTCAAACATATCGGCAAATGCGCCTTTTTTTTCTTTTACCAAGGGTGCCATGATAACCAGTTTGGCTCCCTCCGGAAGCTTGAGCACCTCTTCAATGATATCGCTTGCGGACATTGAAGAGATAGGCTTGCCGCATTCATGACAATACTGTTTTCCTATGCGGGCAAAGAGCAGCCTGAGATAATCGTAGATCTCGGTGATCGTGCCTACCGTTGATCGAGGATTTTTGGAAGTTGTTTTTTGATCTATGGCGATAGCAGGAATTAACCCCTCTATCTTATCCACATTGGGTTTGCCGGCTTGTCCCAAAAATTGTCTGGCATAGGAAGAGAGTGATTCGATATAGCGACGCTGTCCTTCTGCATAGAGGGTAGAAAAGGCGAGGGTTGACTTGCCGCTTCCGCTGATTCCGGTAAATACCACCAGTTTATTTTTAGGAATCTGAAGATCTATATTTTTTAAGTTGTTCTCTTTTGCCCCAAAAATTTTAATCATATTCATAGTTTTAACCTAAAAGTAATTTATTTGCCGTAATAATCAATATAACAACATAAAAAGCGACCAAAGTCTGTTTATAGTGGGTGATTTTAATCTTTTGTAATAACCAAATACCTGCCCAAATCCCAATCAAAGAACCTAAAGCCATTAAAGCGCCTGCCTGAAAGTTGATCATTCCAAACCAAGAAAGGGTTATAAATGACGAAAGAGAAGTAAACATCACATAAAAAAGGCCGACAGCCGAAGCCTTTTTAAGGGGAAACCCTAGAAAACTTACCAAAATAGGCGTCATAAGGATCGATCCTCCGACACCCAGCATTCCTGAAAAAACACCGATACCTGCTCCTATCATCACATATAAAGGACGGTTCGCAATCTCTGCGTGTATGGGTATCGGATTGGACAGAAAAAGCCGCACTAAAGTAAAAATTACCAAAGAAAGAAAAAACCAGCCCAAAAGCGATGCATCGAGTATCTTCACCAGATATCCGCCCACTACGGCACCCACGATACCCCCATACCCAAAGTATTGCATTTGGGATGGATTATATGTCTGTTTTTTGCGGTGAATGAGAGCTCCGGCAAATGAACTTACCGTCATCTGCATCACCGAAATACCGATAGCCTCTTTGATATCAAATCCCAGATAAAGCAGTATGGGCACACTGACGGTTCCTCCGCCTATACCGAAAAAACCGGACATTACGCCTACAATAATACCGACTGCACCCAACTCGATCAACATCCTATTTGTCCCTTATCTCTTAAAGGGGAGATTATAGCATTTTTATTTTTGAATTGATAGGCGCCCGGCATTTTTGCCGATAACTGATCCTTGCTGACATTATCATCTTTGCCTAAGACCAACAGCCCCTTGCACAGAAAAGATTCTGTTGCCAACCTATCACTTAAAACAAAAAATAAAGCAACCAAAAATAGAATTTTTACCTACCGGTTTCTTTTAGCGAAAATGCGGCTGTGCAAAAAAATCAACCGCCGCCTCTCTCATTTGAAGAGGATTTTCTATCCGGTTAACAAGATCGCGGAAAGCTGAGGCGCCCTGATAGCCCGCTTTGGAATAAGTGTGCAGATGCTTGCGGAAAAGAATTGCGCCATAATCACCATAGTGTGCCAGCATCTGGTCAAAATGCTCCAGCACTACTTCTTTGATAAGTTCCGAGGAGACTTTGTCTATGCCCTCTTTCATCTGGTGAAAGATCCAAGGATTTCCTACGGCTGCACGGCCCACCATGATCCCATCTGCACCTGTATACTCAAGTACCCATTTTGCTTTATGGGGACTGTCTATATCTCCATTGGCAATAACAGGTATAGATATCGCTTCTTTGATTTCACGTATCGCATCATAGTCTACAGCTGCTTTAAATTTACCCTGTCTTGTCCGGCCATGCACTGCAATGAAATCTGCTCCGCTGGCTTCACAAATTTTTGCGATCTCTATGTGGTTTTTACCCTCAAAACCTAGACGAATTTTGACAGACGTATACTCTTTGTTGGAATATTTTTTGATAGTCTCAATGGTTTGTGCCATCTTTGGAAGATCTGTAAGCAGTGAACTTCCTGCAAGGTTATTCACCACCTTTGGGACAGGACAGCCGCAATTGAGATCAATGACATCTATCCCGTCTTGTTCGTTGATTATCTCTACGGCTTGTCGTATCACCTTCCGGTCTGATCCGGCTATCTGTACCGAATACGGATTTTCAAGGGGGCTTTTTTCAAGCATTTTGAATGTTTTTTGGCTTTTAAATGCAAGCGCATTGGAACTGATCATTTCGCTTACGGTCAGATCTACGCCGAATTTTTTGACAACAGAACGAAAAGGAAGGTCAGTGTAGCCGGCAAGAGGGGCCAGCACATAGAGAGGTTGTGAAAAATCAAGCTTCATTACAAACAGTATCTACCTCTATAAGATCTTCGAGTTTATATTTTTTATATTCCTGCTTAAGCTCATACAGTGCTCTAAATTTGATAAACTCATTTTCATTCTGCTCATCAAGATATTTTCCAACTTCTTCCAATAGTTCGTATTCAAAAAGAAGATAAAGATAGGCATTTTGAGCATTAGGATTGTTTTGTTGATACTTTTTAAAAAGTGCCAAATTCTGATCAGGCGTAAATTGCTTCTTAGTGATGCTGGCAACATAAACAAAATCACTGCATTCAAGTTTTAATCCATCGATAAATTCGTTAAGAATTTCGATATTTAAACCCATATCTTCTGTGCCCCCGACCCTCTCAAGCATTACTTTGAAGTTTTTTACGTCAAAGGCTTTTGCATATTTACGTGCTTTATAAAAGGTCTCATTGGCTGCAAAAATCTCTAATGCTTTATTTTGTACAGCCTTGGAAAATATGGAGGGAGACTTCATCACCTCCTCCACAAACTCTTTATCTGACTCCAAACGATTGAGCCTATTTTGTATCAAGAGGGGATTGTTCTCGCTAAACAATTTTGTCATTTTGTGTTCTTTAAGATCGACATACTCACCGCTTTTTATCTTTTGAATAAGATTTACAATTTTTGTCAGTCTTGGATTTAGCCCTTCAACAGTCTCTTTCATATCAATAGAAGCTTTAGCCAAAAGCATGGCCGAATTTTTTATCTCATCCAGCGCATACTTTTGATCTTTAGGCTCATTCACCAAAGACCAATAAAAGGCATCGTCCAAGGTTGCCGCATCTCTTTGCCATTTTTTTAATTTTAAATAGTTTTTAAATCCATAAAAAAGCATATGTATGATCGTAAACACCAACAACAAAAGCATAGGCAGGACAACCCAAACAGCCACAGGAAGATTAAAGTGGATCCCCGTAACCTCAAGAAGATAATTGTTTGGGTTTACCGTATATACGAACGCCCCCACAATCGCTGCAAAAGTAATTGCAGCAAAAATATATAAACCTATTCTCATGTTTTATCCTTTACTTCTGTTCTTTTTCGTTGATCTCCCGACATGTGATACAAAAACGTGCAAAATTTTTCACCTCTAGACGTTTGCGGCCTATAGGTTCTTCACACATTTCACAAATTCCGTAAGTTCCTTTTTTTATTTTATCCAAAGCAAGTTCAATTTCGTTTAATTCTTTACGCTGTTGTATCAAAATTGCACTATCAACTGCACTTTCTGCAGATGCCGCTGCATAATCTCCCTCATCATTTAAATCAAGATTCCTCATTTCGTCTAACTCAAGTGTCGTTCCGGCAAGATTTTTCTCGATCTGTACCTTTCTTGCAGTCAATTTTGTTCTAAACTCTTCTATCTGAGATTTGCTAAGCATATTCGTTTTCCTATTTATGATATGGGTGATTGTTATTGATGGCAAGCCCTCTGAATATCTGCTCCAACAATACCATTTTCACCAGCTTATGTGAAAGCGTTATTTTACCAAATGATATAGCATTATTACATTTAATCAAAAAATCCCTTTCAAACCCGTAAGCACCGCCGATAAAGAAGTTTATCTCCGTTCTATCCTTAAGCAATTTTGCAAAATCAAAACTATCAACCTCTCTTGAAGAGGGATCCAGGGCGATACTAACACCCCCGCTTAAATATTTCTGTAGCGCATTCGTATACGATCGCTGTGCTGCCAGTGCGGAAATGTCTTGCGCTTTGGCGATCTCTTTGTCAAAAATCTCTATCACTTCAACCTTGGCAAAGGGTTTGGCAATCTTTTTGTAATGCTCGATAAGAGGAGTATAAAGCGATTCTTTGCTTTTTCTGTCTATAACAATTACATTTATTTTCATATCACACCTTTTTTATATATGAAATTGTACTATATAATAAAAAATAATCATATGTAAAAATACTGTTGGCTTTTTTGAGGCTTATATTTGAGTCATTTTGCATTTTTTGCTATGATTTGACAATGAAAGGAGTGGCAATGAAAAAAATATTTTGGTTGATTTTGCTTGGAGGTTCGATGTTGTTCGGAATGGAAGGCAAAGAGATATTTGATGTTAAATGTGCTTCATGCCACAGCTATTATATCCCTCTGAGCGAACTCAAAAAGAACGCCCAGAGCAACAACACCCTTCTTAAGCTAAAGGCACCCACTCTTAACCAGCTCTCTTTTGGTGTACGCCTAAATATCGGGGACATAAAAGCCGACGAAGAATCACAGCGCCTGGAAGCGGAAGAGTTTATCGAAAAATATATTGCTGCTCCTGACAGAAAGAAAAATGTCGTACCGCCTGAAATGACAAAATTCTTCACCACTATGCCAGACATAAAAGAGCCGCTGGATGAAGATGAGATTGAAGCATTAAGCAACTTTATTTTTGACTATGGCGAAGCGATGATGATTGAGCACAGCGCCCCTTTTGTCAGCTTTGAAAAAGCCAAAGAGTTAGCCAAACAAGAAGATAAAATCATTATGATACGGGGTATTTTGCCTTATTGCAAATGGTGTATCAAGATGGATAGGGAAGTCATGGTCGAAAAAGAGGTGGTCGAGGCACTGCTGAAAGACTTTGTCGTCGTCAAAACCGATGTAGCACTTGAGAAACTTCCTTTAGGGATGAAATCATTGGGAACACCCTCTTTTTACTTTATCGACAAGGACGGCACAACCGTTATTGCCCAAATACAAGGCTACAGGGACAAACAAGAGTTTTTAGAACTGTTAAGTACCATTCGACAAAAAGTCAAACAATAACTGTATTTTTCAAACCTTTTTTCATCACCTCCAAGAGGAGAGAAAGGTTTATTCGGCCGGCAAAGTAATAATAAATTGATTTTCATTGTTTTCATAAGTGTAAATCAACTTCAATTTTAAGACTTCCATAATCGTATAGACAATATACAGCCCCAATCCCAATCCGTGTCTTTTCTCATGAAAAGGCTGCTGGTAGGCTTGAATATTATGTGTAAATCGTGCTCCTTTATTGGCAAAGACAATGCTTTTTTCTTTGATTGCAATAGAAACCCGGTGATCGGGGGAATATTTGATGGCATTATCCATGAGATTTTTGAATGCCAAAGAGAGAAGTTCAAAATCGCTCAAAAGTATCAACGGCTTTTCTTCTGTAATATGCACTTGTTTTTGCACCTCTTCTTCATCAATAAACATCAACTCTACCGCCTGTTCTATGATATCTCTCGCATTATATCTAGACACTTTAAGCACATATTTTGCTGAGAGCATCTGTTCAACTTTTGAAAATTCTTCTATGAGCAGTTCCAATCGTTCAAATACGGCTTCATAGCTCTCTTTTTGTGAAACATCCTCTAAAAATGCATTGAGCAGCTTTCCTTTGCCGATAGGTGTTTTAAGCTCATGCATGATCATACGCAAAAAAAGTTGTCTAGACTGGATAAGGGATTCGAGCTTTTTAAGTGCATTATCAAAAGCATTGGAAACCTCTGCTATCTCATCTTTGGCATCACTTTTAAAGGAAATTTTTAAATCTCCTTGGGCAACCCTATGGATACGCTCCTGTAAAATTTTCAACGGTTCAAGACTTCGCGTCAGCCACAGATAAAGACCTGACAAAAAGGCCAAACTGATCAAATACCAAAAAAATATCTGCCACGGAAACGAATTTTCTTGCTGATCTTCCAAGAGCAGCTCAAAGTGTGGATGTTTTAGCCAAAGATACATTCTTTGTTTGATTTCCAATATCTCAAATCTACTGTGCAACACCCTTCTTTTTCGCACTGAGTGTGCATGATTGCGAATAGTTTTTATGGTTTGAGCATCGTCTATAAGCTTAAAACTACTCTCTTTCAGATAAAGGTTAAGACTTGGATCATCAAAATCAAGCCGATCGCCGTTTCGTGCACTTTGCCTAAAATACTTATGAAGAAAAAGCGAAGTTTGTATGTAGCGTTTTTCTATTTTTTGAAAATGCTGTGCTTTTTGTATATAAAAATAAGAGGCAAAAAATGCGCTGACAAAAATCAAAGAAACCAAAAAAATAATACGTATTTTACTATAAAGAGTCATGATAACAATTTGTACCCCACGCCACGTACGGTTTTAATATTTATCTCTGTTGAGAGCTTGTTGCGGAGACGATTGATAATCACCGCCAAAGAGCCGTCACTTCCAAACTGAAATACATCAGAATCATAAAGTATCTGCTCTTTGGACACAGTATTGCCGCGATGCTGTATAAGCAGCTTGAGCACCACATACTCCGCAGGCGTAAGATCAAGTTCTTCGCGGTTGAATAATATCTGCTCTTTTGCTTCATCCAATGTCAAACTGTAACGGGACTCTTCTTCATGAATTTTTTTGTAGCGCCTTAAAAGCGAAACGATACGGGCATACATCTCTTGCGGATCGTAAGGTTTGGGCAGATAGTCGTCTGCACCCAATTGCAGCCCTGTCACTTTGTCGCTCAAATCAGACCTGGCTGAAGAGATAATAATAGGAATATCATACTTCTTCACCACCTCTTTGCACACCTCAAGGCCATCCATCCCCGGCAGCGTCAAGTCAAGAATAAGCAAATCATACTTTTGCACACCGGCACTCAAGCCAAGATAGGGGTCTTCATAGTTGGTGACTTTTATATTATATCGTTGCAAAAAATCGCTTAGAAGCGACGCATATTGTGCGTCATCTTCTATCATCAAAATATTTATCATAAAGTATTATAACTTATTTCTTTTGTTCTTTTAAAAGTGCCACAAACTTCACTCTCTGTTGGGGGGTTAGGATTTGCATTGTTTTTTCAAATCTTTGGGCATGCATATCTGCTCTCATCTGCACTCTGTGCATCTGTGCATCAATAAACCCCTGTTTGTCAAATCCGTCCGCACTCACTAATTGTCCTTGGGTGCGTTTGCCTTTCATTTGCGCCCGCATCGCCTGTCTGCTTTGTCTCATTTCCTGACGATTTGCCTGCAAGGCCATTTTTTGCTCATTACTCAAATTTAATTGTTCAAATATGTTTTGCATATTTGCTCTTTTTTGCTGCATCTGTTTGCATTGCTTTTGCTTATTTGCATAAGGGCCCGCATATACAGCGGTTATACCCATTGCTCCCAACATAGTGGCTATTGCTACAATTTTTAACTTTTTCATTTTATTTCCTTTGTAATAATGTGTCTCTTTCGACACAGCAAGTATGGAATATGAAGTTAAACAGAGCTTTACAAAATTCTTAATGAAGTTTAATGCAAATTTTTGGCTTTTGCCATTATTTTCTGTACCTGCTCATAAAAGGCTCGCACTCCCTAAAAACAACCAGATGGTGCTTTTTGATATCAGATATACTCATTACCGGACCGTCAACGCACAACCTGATATCTCCCATATAGCAGTGTCCGCACTTGCCAATTCCGCATCTCATATTTCTCTCAAGTGTAAAAAATATATTTTTTTCGTCAACCGGAAACTGTTTCAGCTTTTCAATAATATGGGGAAACATGGGTGGCGGGCCGCATACAAAAAAAGAAGAGCTGCCATCTATATTTTTTAGTTTTTCTATCATGTCGGTTGACCTTCCAATATAGCCGTTCCACTCTGCGTCAACCTCTACGGCAGCGAGGTATAGGTCTATTTCTTTTTCATTTTGCCAGCTCCTGAGATCCTCCAAAAAGAGAAACTTGGAAGCCTTGTTTGCACTATAGATGATATTGATATGAGGTCTGTCATGATATTTCAATAATTCCTGTATCAAAAACCGCAAAGGTGCTATCCCGATGCCGCCTGCGATGATGGTAATATTTGATGAATTTACAGCTTTTTTTATAGAAAAACCTTTGCCGTAACCACCTCTTATGCCAATGATATCGCCCACCTTCATCGAGTGAAGCTTTGAAGTAAGTCTGCCTACCAGATTTATGGCGATCTCAAAAGTGCCGTCTTCCTTAATACATGAACAGGGAGTAAAGGCCGCTTCACCCTCAGGAAACACGGATACCATCAAAAATTGTCCCGGTGTAAAAGATAGAGGCTCTTTTGGAAAAAGCGTAAATATTTTCACATATTTACTAGGATGTTCTATATTTTTTATCACCGCAGGTATCGGTCTTTGTGTATTCATATGCGATCCTTGTATTGTGCCAGCATTAAAATACTTTTCATCCCTATATTGCTGGGACAGGCCATGTCGCATCTTCCGCATCCTATACAGCTTCGATCATTCATGACAAGCTTGCAAGAGAGCCTTCTGCTCCAGGAGTGGGCAAATGTGGGTTCAGGGTCATACCCTTTTGCCATCTTTGTAAAACTTGAAAAGAGGCATGAGTCCCAAAGCCTAAGCCTCTCTCCTTTTATTTCATCGCCATGATCGACTATATCATAGCAGGTGCAGGTGGGACACAAAAATGTGCATCCGTCGCACAGCTGGCAGCGTTTGGTTATCTCGCTGTACATCTGTGCATTTTGTTCAAAATCGGCGATATTGCTGCTGCAGCCAAGGTCCAAAACAACGGTTTGTAACTCTTTTGGCTGGTAGGATACCTCTTCAAGATGTTGCGGCAGTTCAAGGGTTGGATTTTTTGCCTGAAGGATATACCCTGCTTCTTCTTTGATGATCTGAAGTGTATAGTTTTCTTTTTCTATGGGATCAACTCCGAAAGTCGAGCAAAAGCAGAAAGGGCCGATTGTATGGCATCCTATCGTAACCAATATAAGATTTTCTCTAAACTTTTTATAGTCTTCATCGGCGATATCCTTTTCAAACCAGCCATCAAGCAGCCTGATCGCTTTGATATCACAGTTTCTTAAAAAGATAATTCTTTTCTTGGGTTCTTCTTTGAAAGTTTCTATGATAGCCTCATCTTTGGCCAAATCCCACCTAAGAAGCGTTTTATAATTTTCATAGATAAAATCTTTGGGCGTATTGATAGGAGTACCTATAAAATCCAAACAAACCTCATCCGAATGGTCTATCACGGAGTAGAATATATCGCCGTTTGATTCTTTTTTGGGCGCAATGACTTCATACGATTTGCAAAGCGACCCTATCCATCTCACAATGGAGTCAAAATCGGTTTTGTAATTCACTTTTTACTCCTTTTTATGGCTGCTGCACAAACCTTTACTTCACTCACCCCGCTCTTTTCATCCATGGCGTCATTGGTTAGAAGATTGGTACGGCTTTTGTAGAAATTGATAGGCATCCAAAGAAGGCCGGGAGCGGTTTCGTCGGTTATTTTTGCCCTTACAGTGATCTCCCCTCTTCTTGTCGAGACAACGACCTCATCATGCTCCTCTATACCAAGCCGTCTCGCATCCGCAGGATGGATCATGACAAAATTTTCAGAAAACTCCCTTGCAAGCCTTGTCGTCCTGCCGCTCATAGAGCCGCAATTGTAATGAAAAAGTATCCTTCCCGTTGAAAGATAAAACGGGAACTGCTCATCAGGAGTTTCTTTCGGCTCTATATATTCAGAAAAACAAAACTCTCCCTTCCCTCTTGCGATACCTTTACTGTGCAAGATGGGGGTACCTTTGGATCCTTCTTGCAAGCAGGGCCATTGTATCCCTCTTTGCGATTCAAGTTCGTTGTAGGTGATGCCTGCATATTGAGGCGTAAGGCTTTTCATCTCTTCAAACACTTCCTCGCAATTATTATATTTCATAATATAATTCATCTTCAAAGAGAGCAGCGTGATAATCTCAAGATCGCTTTTTGATTCCCCTAAAGGTTCTATGGCTTTGTTTATCCGCTGCACCCTTCGTTCGGTATTGGTAAAAGTACCCTCCTTTTCTGCAAACGAGCAGGCAGGGAAAACCACATCCGCCATCTGCGCTGTGGGGGTTAAAAACAGATCGCTCACCGCCAAAAAATCCAAACTTTCAAATGCTTTTTGTGTTTTGTTTGCATTGGCTTCGGTTGTAAGAAGATCTTCTCCCATGACCCACATCGCTTTGATGTCACCGTTTAGTGCACTTTCGATCATTTGCGGCGTCATCAGGCCCTCTTGAAGCGAAAAGGGCACACGACATACAGCTTCATGTTTTTTTATCGCCTCCATATCGCTTTTGTTTTCGCACAGCGAGGCTATCGGAGCATATCCGGGAAGTATAAACGGGGCTACACCCATATCGCAGCCGCCCTGGACATTGTTTTGGCCGCGCAAGGGGTTGATGCCGGTTCCGGGTTTTCCTATGTTGCCTGTGAGAAGCGTAAGGTTTGCCAACGCTCTGACGTTTGCCGTTCCCGTATAATGTTCGGTAATACCAAGGGTATAGATGATGGAAGAAGGCTTGCAGGTTGCATATTTCCTTGCTGCTGCAATAATCTCTTCTTTGGCGATGCCGGTTATAGATTGCGCTTCCTCCAAGGAGAAGTTTTTAAGAGACTCTTTAAACTCCTCGTATTTTTCGGTGTGGTTTTTTATAAATGCTTTGTCAACCAAGTCTTCATCTACAATGACTTTTGCCATCGCATTGATGAGCGCTAGATCCGACCCGGGCCTTAGCGGCAGATGCATCTGAGCAAAATCGCACAGCCTTGTACGTCTGGGATCGGCTACGATCAGCTCTGTTTTGTTGTCCACAGCATCAATCATATGCCCGGCTATGATTGGGTGCGCTTCGAAAGGGTTGCCGCCTATAAGCAATATCGTTTTTGCGTTTTTAATATCTTCTATCGGATTGGTCATACCGCCGCTTCCAAGGGAAGCTATCAGGCCCGTCACGGTCGGAGCATGGCAAATGCGTGCGCAATGATCAACATTGTTCGTTCCGATTACGGCACGCGCAAACTTTTGTGTAAGATAGAGCTCTTCATTGGTACATCGTGCAGAGCCTATGATTGCGATCGTATCGGGAGAATATTTTGTTTTGATGTTTAGCAATCTTTGGGCAGTAAAATCCAATGCTTCTTCCCATTCGCACTCCGCAAGCTTGCCGTTTTTTCGGATCAGGGGTTTTTTAAGCCGATCCGCATGGGCAATAAACTCGGGGATATTCCATCCTTTGACACACAGTTTTGCACTATTGATATCATTGTGCTGCGAAGGATAGACTCCGGTTACTCTGCCGTTTTTGGAAGTCAGATAGATGTTGCATCCGGTACCGCAGTAGGGACATATCGTAGAAGCTCTTTTCATTTTTGTCACTGCTTTTTGGGTTTTCTTTATGATACCAAAAAATATTCATTTTTAAAGCGGTTTTGTTTTTTTTGCGCAAAAAAATACTAAAACAGTTTTTTATTGATCAGATACCTTTTGCCGACCCCTTCACACAAGAGGAATAGACCATTTCCTGTAATAAGCAACCAGCCTAAGTGTTACCCCCACGATAAATACAACAGCGATTGAATAGGCCCGCACGAGGTCATAGCGATCCAGCATATAAAGGCAAAGTCCTATCAAAAGCGCAATAGTTCCATAAAATCCTGTTTTAAAGACAAAGGGGATTTCATTGATGATGATATCCCTCATGATTCCTCCCCCCACTGCGGTCACAAAAGCCAATGCCAGTACACCCGTAAGGTTAAATCCATATTCTAGCGCTATCATTGAACCGGTAATACTAAAAGAGATCAGCCCTATAGAATCGCTGACAATAAAAAAAGCTTTATTTTCAATGCTGTCTTTTTTGTGAAAACGAAACAATATAAGCACCGTCATCACCCCTACCGCCATAAGGGCGGGAGTATTTTGCGTGAAAGCATAAGGTATTCTGTCAACGGCGATATCCCGCATGATCCCTCCTCCAAGCGTTGTTAAAAAAACAGAGATAAGCACCCCCAAAAAGTCCAGCCTGTTTTGAACTCCGGCAAAAAACCCACTCGTAGCAAAAGCGACAATCCCTATATATTCGGCTATCTCAAACAACATCTTCTGTTTCTACTTTCCAACTTTTTTCCAAGATAAGCACGTTATGGCTGTAAATCTGCCCTACAAACTTATCGCCTGCGGCGTACGTTCCTACCCCTTTGGGTGTACCGCTCATGATTACATCGCCGTCTTCTAGGTGCATAAAGCTTTCTATTTCATCGATCATCGTTTGAGGCTTGTACATCATCAGCTCATAGGTTGCAAATTGAACCAAAACATTATTGACATACAATTTCATGCTCAAGGCGCTCAATTCCCCTTCAAACGGTACAAATTCACTCAATACCGCCGAACGATCAAACGCCTTGGCCCTCTCCCAAGGCAGGCCTTTGGATTTGAGATAATTTTGAAGTGTTGCTTTGGTCAGATCAAGCCCAAAACCAACACCCGCAATCTTCCCTTTTTGGATCAAAAAAGTGATCTCACCCTCAAAGCGTGTATCTTCGCTCACAAAATAGAGCCTGTCGCTTATGGCTGAGTTTGGTTTATTAAAAACCACCATGGCAGCGGGGATTTCATTGCCCAATTCTTCTATGTGCTCTACATAATTTCGTCCGATACAGACGACCTTGGAGGGAAAAAGTTCTTGATGATTATATCGTATGGATTTCATGGTGAGGCCTTTGGTATATTACTGCTTTCTTGCGCTGCGTTTGGCTTGATCGAGAAACTGCAAAAATGCTTCATGATTGTTGTAGCCCACAAATGTATTTTGAATTTTTTCTGTTATCGGATCAATGATATAAATGACCGGCGTTATGGCAATATCGTTAAACTGCGAAGGAAAATTTTTTTCACTGAAGTTAAGCATCAAAGGAACAAATTGCGCTTTGATGTCTTTATCGATATCCTCCCTGGAAAGCACACGGCTCTCAAGCTTTCTGCACCACGGACAATAGTTTGTGCTCATGAAAACCATCAAAAGTTTATGCTCTTTTTTTGCTTTTTCCAAGGCTGCTTTGTAGCCCGTTTGGTACTGCATCTGCACGGCAAAAGATGTATGCGCCGGAGCGGATTTTATATGGAGGATTTCACTGTTGTCTTCTTTATATTGCGAAGCAAATTTTATAAGCATCTCATCAACCGTGTCCATCAAATCTTCTTCCAAATCCTCAGGTACAAAGATATGCGTATCCATATAAGAAATAGCAAATAGCTGTTCCTTGCCCTCTGGACGCTGTAGATTTTCACCCACCAAAAGATCAACCTTGAGCGCAATCATTTCGCCGACACCAATGCGCTTGATATCAAAGGCAAAAGCACGAGAAGTATCGCCTTTGGTATCGATACCAAGCTCTTTGCTCATCTCTTCCATCTCTTCTAGGATCATGGATTTAATCTTTTTATCCGCCTTCCCTGCCTCTATAGCAACCACAGGTGTGTAGCTTTTCAGGCCGGTCAAAATAAAAGGGCTTTGTGCCCATGCCAGGGAAGATGTCCAAAATAATAAAAATCTAAATACAAGCTGCTTCATGGGTTCCTCTTGCCAAAAACGATCAAGTATATTTTGACCTTTCCACTTTTATTGGTACCACTCTATGTGCTAAGCCATGTTTTAAAGCATTTTTGGCGACTAAAATTTATTTGTATAATAGTAGCCTAATATTTAAAAATTATTCCCATACTGATCTGCCTGCCTGGAAAAGGAGCCGTCTCCTTTAAAAAAGAGAGGTGGTTCAGGGCTATAGAATCAGTGAGGTTCTCTCCTTTGAGCCACACCTCCCAGTCTCCATAACTTGTTTTTCTCTCCCACCTTACCCCTGCACTCAACCAATCATACCCCTTGGTACCGGTTTCATTCGCAGCATCATTTCTACTCTTGTCTACCCACTTATAACCTATTGTATGCGTAAAGCTTCCTACTTTATCCTCTATTTCCAACGAGGCATTATAGGGAGACATACGCGGCAGATATCCACCCTCTGCGATCTTGCCTTGCAATGCATTAAGTTGTGCCGTAGTGGTAAGCTGATGGCCTTTTATCGTATATGAATATTGCTCTTGTACGCCCACCCCATAGATAGAGGCTTCTACCTCACACATTGTCCAAACAGAACTTCCGTGAAACGGATCCAGCAAAGGAGTACCGCTGCTGTCTACCATAGGAGATTGATAGATGTAATTATCAAAATGATAATAATAGGTATTGAATTTCGTACTCCATGGCGTACTCACATAAAGCAGTTCGAAATCAAAATTGACTGAACGTTCGTTACTTAAATCTCTATTGCCCAGAATATAACTTTCTGTTGCATGGTGAAAACCATTCCAAAAAAGTTCTTGTGATGAAGGCAGTCTCTCAATATAGGCTAAAGAAGCTTGGGAAGAGAGATAATCATTCCATTCCCTAAACCATCCCGATGAGAAACTTAAGGCAAAATCATCTTGCGCATCATAATAGTTGCCATCAATACTCTTCGGCATAAGCCACTCCTCTTGGATATTATCAGGATTGGCACCAAGGTGTCTTGCGGTTATATTGGCGCCAAAACTTATCTCGTCTTGCTCAAAAGGTTTTGAAAGACTCCATGCCGCACTACTTTTTGCCTCTTTCGTATCAGGCATAGGATGTCCATGAGAGTAAGCAATTCCCGTATCATTGAAGTAGCCCGACACAGAACGGCCATCTTCTGCGTCCGTTCGAATGGGAATTTGAAACTCGCGACACTGTCCATGCTCATGACACACACGAAGGCCGGCGGCTAAAAAGTCAACCTTTGCCTCTCCTTGCCAATCAGATACATCAAATTCAAAACGGCTTGAAATACCGGTCTGCTCCTGAGCAAATCGTCCATCATATCGCCCACCTTCAGTCTCATAGTGATTGTAGTCACTGTATTGCACTTCAGTTTGAATATCATGAAGGGTATCAAAAATATTTTTGGTGTGGACCACCATTCCATAACGCTTTTGCTCCATTTCAATGCGGGTTTCTTCTGATATGCCGTTAGGAATGCCATAAGATTTATCCATGACATCGCCATAGAGTTTGACAAGGTGATTCTCGTTGGCACGGTAACCCATAACTATGTGAGTCTGTTGCGTACTTGTATCTGAGGCATCAACTGTTTTGCCGCCTGATTTATAGTCATCACTTTGATGATCATAATGTGTGACATACGCAGAAAGATTATGTTCACTAAGGGTTGCCTTGAGCCCATTAGCAACTCCTGCGCTATTGCTTCCGCTGCTGCTTTGGAGTTCAACATGTTCTCCCTTGGGCAAAAGAGTTTTTTCGTGCTCTTCACCGATAGTGCGAATCACTCCGCCGCTATAGGCACCATATAGCAAAGAGGAAGGGCCCCTGATAAGCTCAAGGCGCTCTGTTGATTTGGGTGTCAGTCCGACAGCATGGTCTTGACTCATGGCAGAGAGGTCATTAAGCACCACATCACCCTGAATAATCCCCACGCGATATCCTTCCATGCCATGTACGACCGGCCTGCCGACTGCCGGGCCATAGCTAGCATTGTCCACGCCCAGCTCATTTTCCAGATACTCGCCCAAAGTCTCTCCTTTGGCTTTTTTGGAGAGCTGATTGCTCTGCTGACTCTTCGTGTACCGAAGCACTTCTTCTTTGGAAGCAATATCCTCTTCGATAGTGATAGATTCTAACGTCGTTTCAGTATCAGCATACAAACAAACAGAAAACAAAAGTAGAAACCAGACAGATTTATTCATGGACGTGCTCATCTTCTCCTTCACCTATCCCTGCCATTTGTGTCGGCGCAAAGCCTTGAGGTAAAAATTTATCTACATTCCACGTGCTGTGTGCATGAAAATCCATCCCATGATTATCAACCAAGTAGAGTTTTTGGCTTTGTGCTACAAATATTAACACTCCATGATCTCCATAAGGGATGATGCTGCTTTCATCCTCTCTGCACTCTGTAACACCATCAAGTCCAAAAGGAGCTTGAACACTCTCCAGAACACCTTCATTTTCTTCAAAAACATATATCATCCCGCTCGTGCTTAGGGCAATATGCGCAGCAGCTTCTTCTGTGGCATTGCTCTCATGGGTATGCTCAGAAACAAAGAAATTACATAAACTTTCCCCCACCGGAAGCACTGCACCAATCTCTGTTTTAATCGCTTCTTGTTCTGCCAAATGAGCGTTAAACCTCAAAAGGGTTGCTTTTTTTGCATTACTCGCTACACTAGGATCAAATTCGCTACTGCCATGGGCAGCAAACGTTTGGACATTATCTTCTGTATGAAAATGCCCAAGATAGTAAAAATCTTCAAAAGTAACATTGCCATCAATTGCAAAATCATACTCAGCAGCAAGCATGATTATCTTTTCATCTCCTGCTGCGATATCGTTCCATGTAGTAAGATTGCCGTTTTTGCCTATCATATTGCAAGTAGCATTATCCTCATTCATATCAACATAAGTTTCTGAAGTAGTATCATAACTGTATTGGCTTGAGCTTTGGGTATCATAAAAAACCAATGTTTTTTCATCAGGTAAATCGATAGCAAGATCATCTGCCGAGCTGCTCGAACCTCCTCCGCATCCGTTTAAAACAAGCAGCGCTGCTGCAGAAAATGTAACAAGTGTTCTTTTCATTTATGATTCTCCATTATTAATATTTATGAACGAAATAGTAGTTAAAAAAATATTAAATGCGACTGAGTTGCATTTAATATTTTAGTATAAGGTTTCAAGAATCTAAAAAGAGAGATTTTTTTGGTTTAAGGGTGATTACCGCAAGGGGCCGGATGCATCAGAGTGGGCCAAAATATAAAGCAGGAAGAAATACTTCCCCCTATAAACTATTTGGCACCAAAAGGCACCGAGAGCCCAAAGCTGATATCTCTTCCCATTCCAAGCGCATATCCCTTATAGGTATCAAGATACCCGCGATAGGCTCTATCAAAAAGATTGGAAACTTTTACATTGACATCCACTTTGCTTTTGCCCATTTGAAGCCGTGTGTTGTATCCGACATCAAACAGAGCATACCCTGAAGTATCGGCGCTGCCAAACGGTGTATTGTTATATTGGGCAAACGGCTCAAATGCTCCTGCAACTTTTTGCTCTTCAAATACGCGCATATCAAGTGTAAGTTCATTGTTGTTGCTTATGCCAAACGCACCAAGATTCTGAGTCACACCGAGTGAAGCATTGCTGGGCGGAATATAGGCCAAACGTGTATCATTTTTCGTATCCTCGCCTTGAATATATTCAGCAGTTGCCCGCAATGTTGTCATGGGACCGATAGGCATCTCAAATGACCACTCAATTCCTTGGATGATTGCATCGGTTTGCTCATGCTTCATCTCCGGAATGCCCGTTGGAGCTACTTCTCCCGTAACAGGATTGCGATACACGCCTGTATTGGCAAGATAGATATAATCATCAATGGTGTTGTGATAGAGTGTTAAACTGCTATAGGTCTCCTCTTCTTTGTATCTCAAAGAGAAATCAACTCCTAAAGTGCTTTCTTCTTTTAGGTAAGGATTGCCTATCTGAAACGCTTGCACGCCGCCATGGATGCCTCCGGCAAAAAGCTCAAAAATTCCCGGAGCTCGAAATCCTTTGCTAAGATTGGTTGCCAGCGCCCATGTCTCATCAATCTTATAAGTTGCCCCCAGCGAACCGCCCCATGAAGCAAACTCTTGGTTGTTTGTCGTATCATCGTAAATGCCATGATCCACAAAATAACTGCTGGTTCCCTCAAGCGCCGCTTTAACGCTTCTTGTATCGTAGCGCAGCCCTGTCTGGAGGATCCAGTCTTCAAGGTTTGCCTCCTCAAAAAGATAGACGGCCTTGCCCCATTCTTTTGCACTCGGAAGCAGTTTGCCCTCTTTGAGTTCTTGATCTTTGGTGTATCCTTCAAGCCCAACTTCTCCCACAAAAATCCCTACCATGGGATGCGTGAGCGCGGCATGGAAATCTTTTCGATCGGTATCAATATCAAGATACAAAGGTGTACCCCTCACTGTCTGCATCTGCTGATAAGGCGTATTGGTTGCCGCTTCTCTTTGGTTACGGGTCATTGAAACTTTTGTCTCCACACTCCACTCCCCCAGATTCTTGGTTGCGCTCAGCTGCGTCTCATCATTGGTTAGTTTTTGTCCGGCGGAAGAGACGGCTTCAAATGCAGGTGCAGGGGTATGTCCAAGATAATTTTGCTTACTTTGCCAATAGGTGTGCTGCAGTGCGAATCTAAAATCATCATCCGTATATCCAGCCCCTACGCGCGCAGACTGATTCTTGAAGTCTGTGTAGGGCAACTCCCCGGCAAAAAGAGGCAAACTGCCTGCCGGATCATCGCTTTCCCATGTTGCACTGTCCCCCGTATGATAATTGTCTGCCTCTCTTATGGAAGCGGCCACATTAACCCCCCATTTGCCTATCGCGCTCTGCGTTTTAAGTGCAGTTGCCTTCTCGTGATTATTGGTATGATATTCCCCCAAAAGCGTGCCCAGAAAAAGCGTTTCTCCTTCATCGGCAGCCAAATAAGCAGGGGTTATCACATTGACCACACCCCCTAGTGCATCCGATCCATAAAGCACCCCTTGGGCCCCACGAATCACCTCGATGCGCTCTGCCAAAAGCGGATCTATGTTGTCAATATGTCTAATGCCGTAGGTTTGCGAATCGGTAGGACTGCCATTGGACAGCACCTTGATACGTTCGCCTGAAAATCCTCTGATTACCGGCTTGCCTGCTTGTGAGCCTGTCGAAAGATTGTTAACCCCTGCCATCTTTGACAGGATCTCGCCCATAGAAGCAGTCGAAGCCGATTCCATATCAGTGACGGCATCGATTTGGCACGGCACGTCAAAAGCCTCATGCCCTAAAACAGGAGACGCCGAAACGGTTATAGCATCAAGATCAACACTCTTTTGTGCTCCATCTGCCGACAAAAAAGAAAACCCCGCTATCACTATTCCTACTGTATATTTCATCTTTATTCCCCTCTGTATGCTATCAATAGGTGGAATAGTAATGGAAAAGGTCTTAGGTGCAACTTAGTCGCATTTTATATTTTTTGCGAAGGGACAGAATGCTTCAAAGAAGAGATCTCTTCTCTTTTTTTAGGCTTCAGAATAATTTTTATTGAATCAAATAATTAGAGGCCATCTTAATGCCATTAAACATATAAGTATTGAATACAGCATGAAAACAGTATGGGCATTAAAGCGGTCAAGAGGGTTTACTTTCTGTTTGGTTGCATTTTTTACATATTCCTTTTAAAATGACATCTTCTATCTTGTAGCCATCCACTTTTACATTTGTTACGGTTTTCATACACTCGATAGAACTGCATATGTGGCAAATAAAGTGGGCATGCGCAGAGGCGTATATTCCATAATATCTTTTTTTATCATTGGATTCAAAACTATTGACGATAGACTCCTCTTCAAACCTTGAAACATTCCGATAAAATGTTGCTTTATCCATACTTATTTTATCTTTCACGTCTTCATAAGAAAGAGGCCGTTGGGCATTTAAAAATAATTCCAAAAGCTCTTTGCGGGCACTTGTCAATTTTAATTTTTTTTCTTCTATCAGTTTTTCTATTTGCATAAAATAATCTTAGCACTTTAAATCTTTATGATGTCTGATACAAATGCAACTAAGTTGCAATTAAGTCGGCTGAAAGTACCATTCCTGAAATTATAACTGAAATTATAAAAGGATTGGGATGAGAAAAATTATATTTTTACTGGGTATTGTTCTGTATTCTCTTGCTTATGCAAAACCGAACATTATCGTGAGCATACCCCCGCAAAAAACATTTGTTCAGAAAATTGCAAAAGATAAAGCAGAAGTTACAGTAATGGTAGAGCCCGGAAACTCTCCCCACTCGTATGAACCCAAACCTTCACAAATGGCCTCTGTTTCAAAAGCTGATCTTTATTTTTCCATAGGTGTTGAGTTTGAGAATGTTTGGCTCGATAGATTTAAAGCGCAAAATCCGAAACTAAAATTTGTAGACATGGGCAACAAAGTGCCTAAAATACAAATGGCAGAGCATCATCAACATGAGAGCAAACACCTCAATAAAGGACATCATCACGACGGAAGGGATCCTCACACCTGGGCTTCACCAAAAAATGTAGAGATAATGGCTAAAAATATCTATCAAGCCTTAGCACAAACCGATCCTGCAAATGAACCCTTTTACAAATCCAATCTGGATATTTTCATAAAAGAGATTCAAGATACCGACGCACAGATTAAAAATGCGCTCAAAGAGGTAAAACCAAAAAGTAAATTTATGGTTTTTCATCCATCGTGGGGCTATTTTGCCCAGGAGTATAATCTGGTGCAAATAGCCGTTGAAGTAGAAGGCAAAAATCCAAAGCCAAAAGAAATGATCACGATTATCAATGAAGCCAAAGAGGAAAAGATCAAGGTGATCTTCGCGCAGCCTGAATTTTCAGATAAAAGTGCGCAAATCATTGCAAAAGAGGCCAATGTGGTTGTCAAAAAAATCTCCCCCCTTGATCCAAATTGGTCTGAAAATCTTATCAACATGGCACGTGAAATTGGGAGCAAATAACGCATTTCAAACGATAAGTATCCAAGAGGCAAATTCAGCTGTTTCATAAAAAAAAAGGGGGGGGCTTGACCATCAAAATTCCCCTTCCCAAAACAAACAAAACATACCAAAAAAAATAAAAAAAATTACTTTGGATATTTTCTAGTCTTTTCCTGCTTCCTAATGGCCATTTCTATGATTTTTCGATCTTTCCTATCGCACAGGATACAAAACTTTTTGCTGTGGCGCCAATGCTTTGCAGCTTAGAAAGTTCATCGGTAACAAGCGGATAGCCCAAACTTCTTAGTTTGAGTTTCAGTGCCTCAATCTTGTCATCGTCAATATCCAATGTAATCTCTCTTGGATCCGTCTCCAAATTGACTTCAATTTCGCCAAATTCTTTGAGCAACTCTTTTTTAAGTGTTCCTGCACACCCTCCGCATTTGACGTTCCTTACCTTAAAAGCCTGTTTCATCCGGTACCTCCAGTACTCTATACAAATATCTCACGAGATAAACTCAACCACTTCCTCAAAGGGCAGCCTTAGCTGTTTGGACTGCTCTTGTATGCGATATCCAAAAGCAGCCAATACGCTTACCTGCCATTTGTTTGTATCAAGGCAAAGTATTTCTTCCACCCTTTCTTTCTCAAACCCCTCCATAGGGCAGGAGTCTATGCCCGCAAAGGCAGCAGCGGTCATCATGTTGGCCAAAGCGATGTAGCTTTGTCTGGCAGTCCAGGCAAAGGTTCTTTCATCCGAAGTAAATGTTTTTTTCAGATAATTCTCGTATCGTTTGAGATATGCATCGATCTGCTCTTGCGAAAACGGGCGTCTGGCAAATCGTTGAGAAGGTACGCCGCTTTGGGGCTTGACATTTTCGATGGCTGCAAGGATTACTACCAGATGCGAACAGGAAGTGATCTGCACTTGATCCCAGCACTCCGGACGCAATTTTGCCCTGAGTGCCTCATTGGTGATGACTAAAAATTTCCATGGCTCCATCCCGAAAGAAGAAGGGGATTTTCTCCCCGCCTCCAAAATATAATGCATCTGATCTTGGGGTATCTTTTTATCCTCATCAAAGACCTTGCACGCATGCCTAAAATCCATGGCTTTGCTAAAATCGTTTTGCATCTTTTATCCTTTTTGTTTCTATTTTGACAGCAGAAACAATCCTTATAGCATTATGACACATTGTAGTTTATTTTGTCCGGTCTTGACAAACAAAAACATTTTACAATATCTATCAAGTTAATGGTGTTAAAGCATTCCCTTTGCGACTCGTTTTCTCCACTTATAAAACTCATGGCCGGCAAAAAGTATAATTGGAAACGGCAACAATATCCAAAGGTCGCTTAGCGGTATATCGGCCGTATGAAAAATTTTTTGAACAGGCTCATATCCAAGCAGCATCAAAATCCAAAAAAACTCTAATGCCGTTGCACCCAGAAGCAGTTTGTTGCTCTTCCATCCAACACTCCAGGCTGAGAATTCCCAGCTACGCATAGTCCAAGCATTTACCATCTGACAGCTAACAGCACCCAAGAGCGTCATGGTCATAGCCTGAGAGTGTAAAATAGGGTCTTTAAGGTCAACCGTGCCGTATTCCCACCCATGAACCAATAAGAAACTTATAAAGGCTACCATCGCAGCTGTCGCTTCAATAAGGCCTATAAAAAAGTAACCGCGCCTAAATACTTCCCTGTCCAATATCTTTTCATTTACTCCAACAGGAGGCCGCTTCATAATATTTTTTTCCGGTTTTTCACTTCCAAGTGCCAACCCCGGTAACATATCGGAACCCAAATCAATAGAAAGTATCTGAATAACTGAAAGAGGCAGTGGAATTTTAAAGAAAAACTGAAGTATATACGGTACTATCTCCGGTACATTTGAAGAAAGAATGTAGGTAACAAATTTTTTAATATTAAAATAGACCGCCCTGCCCTCTTCTACAGCAGAAACAATTGACTTAAAATTATCATCAAGTAAAATCATATCGGCAACTTCTTTTGCCACATCCGTGCCTGTTCCCATGGCAATTCCTATATCGGCACGCTTAAGGGCAGGAGCATCATTCACGCCATCGCCGGTCATTGCTACAATTTCACCACACTTTTGAAGAGCGGTAGCTATTTTTAGTTTTTGGCTGCTTGCCATTCGGGCAAACAGTATTGTCTCATCTTTAAGACGATTTTCCAACTCCTCATCGCTTAAAAGTTCAACTTCTTCTCCTGTTAAAACCCCATCATAATTTAGACCGATTTTTTTTGCTATTGCTTGTGCTGTTTTCTGATTATCCCCGGTAATCATCATAATACGAATACAGGCTGTTTTGCACTGTTCTATTGCTTCTTTAATCTCCCCTCTTGGTAAATCCATAATAGCTACAAGGCCTAAAAGCGTTAACCCATCTTCTTTGATATCTAAATTTTTTCCGATAGCCAAAACGCGATAAGCTTCATTTTCAAAAGCTTCGGCATAAGCCTGCATTCGTCTTTTAGCTTCTTCGTCAAAGGGTTGTATATTTCCCATGCTGTCTATGTAAGTAGAAGATTTATCAAATATTACTTCCGCTGCTCCTTTGGCATAAAGTATCTTTTCGCCGCTTTTTTCATAAATAGACGACATCATTTTTCTATCGCCGGTAAAAGGAATTTCATCTATTCTTATGTAAGGGGCGGTATTTATACGGCGTTTGCTTGATGCGCCGACAATAGCAAGTTCTGTCGAGTCTCCAAAAAGTTTTTTATCTTCAATGGTTGCGCGAGAATTCAACACCCCGGCGAGCAAAAGCTCATCAAGACGACTGTCGGATGTATCGTTATTTTTATCAAAATAAAACTCCCCCTCGCTGCTATATCCTTCTCCGCTTATTATTATATTTTCACCGCCTGCTAATTTTATCTCTTTTAGTACCATCTCGTTACGCGTAAGAGTTCCTGTTTTATCCGTACATATAACGGTAACGCTTCCTAAAGTCTGTACGGAATTAAGATTTTTAATAAGCGCATTACGCTGTGCCATACGCTGACCGGCAAGAGATAAAGAGAGCGTGATAGTAGGCAAAAGCCCCTCGGGAACATTTGCTACAATTAACGACAGAGCAAAGATGGCAGTCACTAAAAGAGTCTGATCTGAAAATATGCCTAGTATAAAAAATATAACACCCATTGCCAAAGCAATAACGGTGAAAATATGGACAATACGAATTACCTCTTTTTGCATCGGAGTAAGAGTTTTTTCTATATTTCTGGTTAAGGTTGCGATTTTTCCAAACTCTGTTGCATAAGCCGTGGCAATTACTATAGCTACTCCGCTTCCCGAAATAACAGAGGTCCCTGCGTAAACCATATTTCTGGCATCCAATGCCCTCGATACATTACTGTCGCACTCTAATTCACGTTTAGATGGCTTTGACTCTCCATTCAAAGTCGACATATCTATATAAAGAGTATTGTTTTGGATTAAAACAGCATCAGCAGCAATCCTATCCCCCTCTTCCAGGATAATTATATCTCCGGGAACCAAATCTTTGGCATCAATTATTTCTACATTAGCGTTACGCATAGCTTTAACCATTATAGGCATTAATCTCAAAAGTGCTTCCATAGCTTTGTCAGCCTTATACTCCTGCCAAAAAGCAAAAGTAGCATTTATAAAAACGGCAGCAAAAATTGCATAAGCCAGGATATCATTGCCTGCATTTGGCATATACACGTTAGCTATAAAAGCCAGCATTGCTGCTACTTCAAGTAAAATTGCAAAAAAATGTATATACTGCTTTAAATATTCTTTTATATAGTTTTTCTTATTGGTATCTCGAATCTCATTTAAACCAAAATTCGCAAGACGATTATGAGATTCCTTGGTACTTAATCCATCTTCGCTGGTACGAAATTTTTCGAAAAGTTGCGATTTATTTAGCTTGAATGTCTGCATTACTAATCTTCATTTGTATAAAAAGCGATAATATTTATAGATGCTTCACGCATTAATTTCTCTATGGGCATCTCTTTTTTGAAAAATAATGTTCCAGATAAGCGCTTTGCGCCGACTATAACTAGGTTAGTATTTGATTTTACGATATGCATAAGAATGCTATTAGCTTCATTATAAGTAAAATCATGTTTAATATGAATATTAAATGACATAAGATTCGCTAATTTCATGAAGTGTTTAAGATTATAGTTTATAGTACTGAGTCGCTCTCTAGCCTCATGCATATCAACTATGGATAACTTTTGTCTTGATATACTGGATAACGAATAGATTTCTCCGTCAGCCTTATAAGCAGATGCTAAAGTCGCAAAAAAAGTAAATTTTTTTACCGAAAGTTTGTCCTCTTTTATAGATAGTGTTATATTGCTTAAGTCCATTATATTATTTATATTTACGATATGCACAACTGCTATATCAACATTAAGATTTATTTTTATTAACAGCTCGCTAAATGAGTCTGTTGTAAATTTTTTATTTCTTCTTGTGCTGCAAAAAATAGTATCCACATGCACGCTTGAAAGAAATTTTTTAATTGCTTGTTTTGGTAAACCATGAAGAAATACACTTTCAATTTTTATATCTTGAGAATATGCTAATGTTGTTATTCGTTTTATACTTGCTTCAACATCATCCAAATTATCTTTTTTATTTTCTATGTGCAATAAAACGAGAGTTAGATTTTGAACTTGTGCATACTTAAGAGCATAAAAGACCATGCTCTCTGCGGCGATCGAACCATTAATTGCAGCTATAACTTTCATAAGCAACCCCCACCTAATAGATTAATCAACGACTGGTATCCTATCGGAATTTATACTGACACGAATTTTTAACTCGTTCCCAACGTCCTCGTTGGGAATGCATACAACAGCAACAAAAAGACGATTATGCGTTTCCAAGCTCTAGCTTGGGAACGAGGGAAAAGACCTTGTGCATATGCCTAAAACCATCACTCTGCTAAAATCGTTTTGCATCTTTTATCCTTTTTGTTTCTATTTTGATAGCAGAAACAATCCTTACGACATTATGACACATTAACTTGTTAATTCGTTCTATATCCGGAGATATGAAACGAGGGGAAATTCTTTGGAAAATTATATAGTTTTTACGAGCAAATAGCCATTGCATAAAATAGCGAAACAGGTTAATTCATATTGCATCATGATGATGTTGATATTGCAAAAGTATTTTCGCGGTGTTGAGATTTTTGTGGTATCATTTAAAGAGCTGAGTGTTTAGATACATTCGCAAAACTACCGACATCACGGTTGTTTTTACATTATGGGTTGGAGGAGTCCAAATGAACTGCCATAAGCGTAAAAAAGTTTTTTTTTGTTTTTGCATGGTTTTTTATAGCGTTTTTGTGCGAAGCAGAAGAACAACATACTGCAAAGGAGGAAAGCATGAATCACCCGATCATCACCATCGTTTTTGACAACAATCCCTACAAAAAGGGCCTGCAAAGCGGATGGGGATTTTCATGCCTGATCGAGGGGATGGAAAAAACTATTTTATTTGATACAGGTGCAGATGGGGGTGTTCTGCTGGATAATATGCGAATACAGCAAATCAACCCTGAAATCATAGAAACCTTGGTACTCTCGCATGCACACTCCGATCATATCGGCGGTGTGTATGATCTCTTGCAGAAAAACAATCAGTTGACCGTATATATACCCGCATCATTTCCTGAAAGCTTCAAGGATAAGGTCAAACGCTATGGCGCCCCTGCCATTGAAGTAAAAAAGCCGATGGAAATTTTAAAGGGGGTTTACTCAACCGGCGAGATGGATGCCTTAATAAAAGAGCAATCATTGATCATCCAAACACCCAAAGGCATGGCCATCATCACAGGATGCGCCCATCCGGGCATCGTCAACATCGTAAAAAGAGCCAAAGAGATATTTGATGATGAAGTGCTGCTTGTGATGGGAGGGTTCCATCTGAAAAACAAAAGCAGAGAAGAAATAAAAATGATTATCTTTGAGATGCAAAAACTGGGTGTACGCTATGTGGGCCCCTGCCACTGCAGCGGTGATCAGGCAAGGGATCTGTTCCAAGAAGCTTACCAGGAGCATTATATCCCTGTCGGGGTAGGAAGAAGAATTCACACGAATGAGTTGAAATGAAATATTGTTCTTCTTCCGTTACTGCAACAATACCCTGAAATATACACTCCCACGCAGAACATGGGAGCGAGGGAGGGAGATTTATTTGGTATTCATAAAGTATATTTCTTATGATGAAGCTTAAAATGAGCAATCAGAAAATACCTTACAATGAAAAATAATAGTCCTTAATTTTTAGAGCCATTAATTTTCTTCTTTCATTCAAAAAATCTTCATAATTTGAAGCATTATTAGAGAGAATCATCTCAGGGATACAATGCATCTTAAGATTGTAGAGTAGTTGCTCATGATTATTAAGACCACTAAATTTTGCATCGTTATTTATACTGCCACCATTTGTCAAGACAAATTTTTGAATAAGAAGTGCAAAGTATTCTGACGGTGCTTTATTTCCTATTTTTATATTGATTTCTTGTTGCATATAAACATAATTTGCTATTTGATTGTATTTATTTCTCTCATAACCATTTTTTTTCAAGTAATCTTTTGGAAAAAGATGATGGATATCTCCTCTTAAAGAAATTAAATCACTTACTAAAATATCTTTTGATAAAAAGCCTTTATCATTTGTTTTTACTTGAGCTGCTAAATATATGTGAAAATACGGGCTACTTGCCACAGATGTATCTAAACTCCTTGGAAGTGAAGCACTCCAAAAAGCATCTGAAAGCTCAGCTTCTTCTTTTTCGTTTAAATATTCATTCATTTGTTTATGACTGATTTGCTTAATGTCATAATCAAATGTACTTTCTGGAGAACCAGAGTATCTACCAGTTAAAATTGAATATACAAACCATCTTTTTACAAATTTTTCTATATCAACTGCATTTACTCCTATCTCTTTTAATTTAAGATAAAGAATATAAGCAAAATTAATGGCATTTTGAGATCTTATAAGCTTACTATCAATAAAACCTGCAGATTTTATTATCATCAAAAATCTTTTAAAATTTGTTTCATTCGTAAAATTTATAACACCGATTTTTAATTTTTCAAATGATTGCTCGGCAATATCCGTTTCAAAAGTTCTTGTTTCAAAATTTCTTCCAGATAGCAAACTTACCAAATCTGAAAGTTTACCTCTATTGAATTGTGATGTAAAAGCAACTCTAATCAAATCATTGTAATCTGGATCATATAGATCTTCTTTTTCAGACTTTAGCCACTTGATTTTTTGATAGAGTTCTGTTTTTGCAAATTCTTTATCATTGTCTTCGATGTGCTTATAATACTCTGGTGCGATTGCTAAATGACAAAAATAATCAATCATTTTTCGAAGTTCATTGCCGCCATATTCAGTATTAGATGAAATTTTACTCATAGCAAAATCTGCTTGACTAAGCACTACACCTTTAGAATTAATTCTTATAAAGATTTCTGTCACAGTTTCTATGTCCAAATCAGGTGCAAGCTCAATAAGCCCTATTTGTTTTTTAGGGATATTAATTAGATTTGAAAAAGCATTTCGGACAATTTTTTTATCTACATCTGGATTTAATTCAAAATAATTATCAGCAATTTCAAATAAATCTCCGTTGATAGCTTCTGAAATATCATGAAGCCAAGTTTTATCTTTTAAAATAGCAGGATTTTGAACTTCAAATTTTTCTGTTAGTGGATTAAATGAAATTTTTATTTTAATTCTTTTGTATGTCTTGTCAATAACATATTGTCCTAATATAGCTGCTGTTAAAGCTGTAATTCTTTGTTGTCCATCAATAAGAATTTTTTTTCCTTCGCTTGTGCTACCATCTTTTAATTTCACATTTGGATTCCGCCATGCAATCACATAACCAATTGGATAACCTTGATATAAACTATCCATCAAATCTCTAACCTTAGAAGCATCCCAAACAAAAGGTCTTTGAATCTCAGGAATTGCAATCTCACCAGAATTAACCCAAGCTAAAATTGTTTCTATTAAATGCTGATTTACTGAATATTTTTGCAAAATTCTCTCCACTATCTACTAATTTTAACTTATTCCCACACAAGAGCATGGGAGCGAACGAAAATACTTTTTCATGCTTCCTATTCAAGAAGGCAATAAAGATTGAAATGTCTTTTTATAAATATTTAAAATTGTATCTAAAAGTGCTGCGATCACCGGGCCTATAAGGATACCTATCGGCCCGAAAGACGCGATTCCCCCAAAAATCGATATGAGGATAACAAGATCG
>JAUPLS010000055.1 GCA_030836805.1 Campylobacterota bacterium
TAAATTTTTCAATTGGCTTTTATGAAAAATTGCTTCCCGGGGCCGTGACCAAAAAAGGTGTTTTGCGAATACCAAATGAAAATTTTAAACTAGAAAAATTAAAAGACAATGCATTGAAATATGACTATTTGGATACCCAAAAACTTCAAAATATATCAAAGAATTTTAAAAATATTGAGGGCTATTTTTATGAAAATGCAGCCATTGCGGAGCCATTACCAATATGCAAAAAGCTTCTTGAGGGGTGTGATATTTATATCAAAGATATTAAAAAACTCGATTACAATAACGGCCTGTACGAAATAGGTGAAATCAAAACAAAAAATATTATTTTAGCTCAGGGGGCAAGCAACCCTTTAGTGAATCTTCCCTATATGAAAATTTTACCTGTTTTTGGTCTTAGGATTGATGTCAAGACAACAACACGCATCCCTTTTAATATTCACAAATCGATCTCCATTTCAGCAAACAAACATGACGGCACGGTAGCCATTGGCGCAACCCATGAAAAACATGATGTATCACAATTTGAATGCTCAACCACGTGTGACAAATGCATATTTTATATAGATACCGAGGAAGAACAAACAAGGAAGCTTCTAAGTCAAGCAGAAGAATTGATAAACCTAGAAAATACAGAAGTAGTAAAAACATACAAAGGTGCAAGAGCAACGATCAAAAGCTTTTTTCCGGCTATTGGCAAAATAATAAATTTTGAAAGCTCCGTAAAAAAATATCCATCTATCAAAAAGGGAGCTAGAGTTTCGCCTGATTTGCTAGAATACTATCCCAATCTATATATTATCAATGCGCTTGGCTCAAGGGGCTTTGTATTTGGCCCCTATTTGGCAAAACTTTTAAGTGAAAATATCATGCATGAAACTCCAATACCGGATGAGATCTCCATCCAAAGACTTTTCTATAAAATGGCAAGAGAAAAACAAAATCAAATGTGAAAATAAGACGAGAATGCTGGATCACTTCAAACACTTTACCCGCACCACAGCATCATTTAGTTAAAATATCTATTAAATTTACACTACGTAAACCAAAAACTCATTTGTTTAAGGAAACACTACATTATGTCTTGTCATAAAAACGTCTACATTACAACCCCCATTTACTATGTCAACGATATTGCACATATTGGTCATGCCTACACGACAATTATCGCGGATACCTTAGCCCGCTACTCACGTATGAGCGGCCTTGATACTTTTTTTTTAACGGGCACAGATGAACATGGCCAAAAAATCGAAGAGTCAGCCAAAGCCAAAGGGAAAAGCACACAAGCATATGCCGATGAAATCTCTGCAACCTTTAAAAATCTTTGGGATGATTTTCATATCTCCTATGATAAGTTTATTCGAACCACCGATAAAGACCATAAAATAGGTGTGCAAAAAGCTTTTTCCGTCATGCATGACAATGGAGATATCTATAAAGATGTCTACAAAGGACATTACTGTATCTCATGTGAGACTTTTTTTCCAAAAACACAGCTTGTGGATGATGAGTTTTGCCCTGAATGCGGAAAAAGTACGGTGATCGTGGAAGAAGAGAGTTATTTTTTTAAACTTTCAAAATACCAAGACAAACTCTTAGAGTGGTATCACAATAACCCTGACTGCATCCTTCCCAAAAGCAAAAGAAATGAAGTGATTCGTTTTGTAGAGAGTGGACTGGATGACCTCTCCATCACGCGTACAAGCTTTGACTGGGGTGTAAAACTTCCCGAAAACTTCAATGACCCCAAACATGTCATGTATGTATGGCTGGATGCGTTGATGAATTATGTTACAGCGCTAGGATACGGTACGGATGAGAAAAATATGCGCTATTGGCCTGCACGCATACACCTTATAGGAAAAGATATTTTGCGTTTTCATGCTATTTACTGGCCAGCATTTTTGATGAGCCTTGGTTTGCCTTTGCCCAAACATATTGCGGCACATGGATGGTGGACAAGAGATGGTGAGAAGATGAGCAAATCCAAAGGCAATGCCGTCAATCCAAGGGAAGTAGCCAATGCCTACGGCTTGGACAATTTTCGCTACTTCCTGCTCAGGGAAGTGCCTTTTGGCGGAGATGGCGATTTCTCGCAAAAAGCCCTCATAGACCGCATCAACTCTGATCTTGGCAATGACCTTGGCAACCTCCTCAACCGCCTTATAGGCATGAGTGAAAAATATTTTGAAGGCAACGTCGATTGTATCAATGTAAATAAATTTTATCGGGCCGAACTCGATGAAGTGGAAGCTTCTATAGAAAAACTTGAACCTATGCTTTTTGAAATGCAGATTCATCGATACCTTGAAGAACTCTGGAGACCACTGTCGGTAGCAAACAAAGCAATCGATAGATATCAACCATGGACACTCATGAAAGAGGGCAAAGAGGAAGAGGTTATGGCCCTGAACGGACTTATAGCGGTTATTCTGGCTAAAGTTGCCACAATGCTTTATCCCATAATGCCTGAAATCTCTGCCAAGATAGCTGGCGCACTGCATTTTCAGATAAGCCATGCAAGCTGGAATCATCTCATCAAGGAGAAGAATATGCTGGATCCTTTTAAGCTAGAGAAGATCCCTCCCCTTTTCCCTCGTATCGAAGAGCCTCTGCTTGCGCAATCCGAACCTGGAAATAAAAAACCTGAAACAAAAACAGCAAAGAAAGAAGAGCAAAAAAATACAGGTGTTGCACTTATAGGTATCGACCAATTCTTTCAGGCTTCGCTGAAAGTGGGGACCGTCATAGAAGCCGAAGAAGTACCCAAAAGCAGCAAGCTTCTTTTGCTTCAAGTTGATATAGGCGAAGAAAACCCTCGCCAGGTTGTCGCCGGAATCAAAGAGTGGTATAGCGCTGAAGATATTCTTGGTACTCAAGTCTGCATGGTTGCAAACCTTAAGCCCGCAAAACTTATGGGCCTAAAAAGCGAAGGTATGCTTCTAGCAGCTAAAGACAGCGAGGGGCTATCCCTCATCCGCCCCGAAAAACCAAAAACAGCGGGCACCCCCATAGGATAATAATGAAGATAGAAGACATAGTAAACCTCACCGAGGGAACCCTTACCAATACGCCAAAAGTTCAAGCCATAGAGGCCGCTACCGTATATCATTCCAAAGTGGAACATGGCGATCTTTTCTTTTCATCAAATCAAGAAGAGATAGATATCGCGATCAAAAACGGCGCCTATGCAATTGTCTATGATAATGAAAATATCATTAAAAACGATGAGGAAATCGCATGGATTAAAGTGAGCGATATCCAGCTGGCAGCGTTCAAGCTTATCCGTTATGCCATCATTAAAAAAGAGGCGAAATTCTTTCTGCTTTCACCGCATGAAATGAGTTTTTTGAAGATGATACTGCTGCAAAAAAGCAATATCGCCTTCATTGCCGATGATTGGCGCAAAGCATTTGAACAGATACTCAACTCAAATGATTCACTTTTTGTAGGCACAAATAAAGAGCTGATGGAGCTCATCAAGCCTGACATACAAAGGCTTGAAAGCGACGTGGAAGGCTATGCCATTTCCGATACTCTTTTTAGAACCACTTTTAAAGTAGGAGGTTACGCCTATCAAGAGAAAGAACTAATCCCTTTCCACCTGGAGTACCTGTTGCGTGTCGTTGCTTTTTGCGAATCATTCTCTCTTCCCTACTCCATGGATCGCATCAAATACACTAAACACTTTATCCCGGTATTCATCGATGGATCACTCAAAAGTACTCAAGCAAGCAAAAGCGATAAGGTGGCGATATTTTGCGATAATATTCCGGATATTATTAAAGCAAGAGAGTATATCAGGCATAGCAATACTTGGGTAAAAGGGATAGTGCTTACACCGCCTAAAACCAAAGTAGAAGGCATCGACCGTCCGCACTGGTTTAAAACCGAAGAAGAAGTGAGAGAGATACTCAAAAGCATTCACTTTAATTATGCATTCATCTACAATGCAGACAAAAGCATCCTCAATACGATCCAAAAAGAGTATAGCCTATTTTAGGCTATACGGTTTTACTGCCCATATTTTTTCCAACTTTTCATCTTGTTTTTTATAAATTAAATTTTGCCGGATTCAAATATAAAACAACAAAGTTTTCCGGGCAATAAAGAAATCTTCAACCATTGTATGCTCTGTGGATTTTATGGGGATCTTTCCTGATCACTACTACATTTTTTCCGTTATTCCCCAAAAACTCACAGCCAAATTGTTCACAAAGCACCTTGAAGGTCTTGACTGTAAAAAAAACAACATGTGTCGCGTCGTGATGATAATACCATCGCAAGAAATCTTCTGTTTTGTTGGTATGAAACTGAGTCTGAATTGCCAGGATCCCGTTATCATTCAATCTATTTAAAAGCACCTCAAAAACTAATTTTGGATGATGCAAATGTTCAAATACTTCCGTTGAAACAATAAGATCATATTTTTTATTTTCATCCCATGCTGCAGGATGATAAATGGGATCATAATGGTCGCACTCTATATTATTTTTTGAAATCATTTCTGACAAAAGAGAGGTAGCGCCGCACCCAAAATCCAATGCATTTTTCGTATGGCCGACAAAAGGTAAAACAAAATTCAAAAAACGCTGATAATAGTCACGGTATCCTGTATCATTTTTATCATTCTGATGCAAATCATACCTCTTTTGCTGGACTGTCAGGTCTTGATAGTATTTGGGGGATTTGAAGATATATTCGCAAGTTTTACAATGATAATAGAGGATATTTGTTCGTGGGTCCTCGAAAGATAAAGCTTCTTTACTGCAAATATGACATTTCAATTTTCATCCTTTTAAAACGATTGTTATGTTACTATTTAAAATATTAATAATAACATGCCGTTTTTATTTTCCATGAAAATTTAAACGGTGTTTTCTCACAAGGATTACTATTTTATGCAAAGACGAGATTTTATAACATCTGCTGCACTGGGTGCGACAGCCTTGGCATTAAACGCTTGCCACAGAGAAGAAGAGGCCGTGCAAGCAGATTCTGCAAACATCAATAAAGCGAGAAAAGTTACCCTTAAACTTGCAACATCATGGCCTGCACATTTTCCTATCATGGGAACAGGCGTTGATAAGTTTGCTTCACGATGTGCCGAACTGAGCGGAGGAACACTTGAGATCAAAGTGTATCCAAAAAACATTCTTGTGCCGGCCTTGCAGGTTTTTGATGCAACTTCTGCGGCACAGATTGATGCCTTTCACTCCGGTGTTTATTATTGGAAAGGCAAAAATTCAGCATTTTCTATCTTTGGAGGCATGCCCCTTGGATTTACGAGCGAAGAGATGATTACATGGCTTAAATTTGGCGGCGGATATGCCCTGTGGAGAGAACTGTATGGAAAATTCAATCTCTATCCGTTGGTGGGAGGAACCACGGGGCCGCAAATGGGCGGATGGTTTAAAAAACAGATCAACTCCCTGGCTGACCTTCAGGGGCTTAAAATGCGTATTCCCGGACTTGCAGGCGAAGTCATGGAGCGCCTAGGTGTCAATCCTGTTCTTTTGCCTGCGGGAGATATCTATACCGCACTTGAGCGAGGCACCATTGATGCTACAGAATGGGTGGGGCCGGCGCTGGACAATATGATGGGATTTCCCAAGGTTGCACCCTATTACTACACAGGTTGGCATGAACCAGGTTCGATTCTGGAGCTGACATTCAACAAAACAAGATGGGAAAAACTAAGCCCTCAGCATCAAGCCATCATTACAGCTGCAAGCGAAGAGATGACAAGCAATATGCTTCAAGAGTTTAGATACGAAAATGCAAAAGCATTTCAAAGTCTTTCTTCCATCGTTGAGATCAAAACGTTTCCCAAGGAGGTGATTGATGCTGCCCAAAAGGCATTAGGGGATGTCTTAGCACATGAAAGTGCACAAAATGAAGACTTTAGACGCGTTTTAAAAAGCTATGAAACTTTTAGCAAACTCAACAAACCATGGGACGACATCAGCACACGGAACTTCTTGGAAATAAGAGGATGAGATTAGCCCAACAGGATCATTTGTGATCCAGTTTGTCTACCGCCTTATCTATCTCACTTAAAAATTTTTCGATCTTTTTTCCTAAATCTTCTATAAAGCTTTTGGCTTTATTTAGCTCGATATGAATCTGCTCTTCATCCACTTTGATTCCAACGGTTTGGGGCATATCTATTTTTCCTTCACTGATATTTTGAGCAGTCTCCTCAAACTGTTTTTGCAAAGTTCCAAAAAAGCCTTTCGTTTTGGCTAAATCTATATTGATCTTATCATCACCTATTTGCAAACCTACCCTGGAAAGCAATTCTTCATTCTCTTTTTCCATGATTGGCTACCCCCTATTTTTGCAAAGTATATCATATTTTAACATTCAAAAAACTCTAAATACTCATTTATAAAAAAGCCAACAATGAAGCCGTAACAGCCACGTTAAGGGATTCAACCCCTCGCTGCATAGGAATAGAAATACTTTCATCACATATAGACTCTATTGTGCAGCTCACGCCTTCACTTTCATTGCCTAAAATAAATACTGTTTTATGGCCATACTCCTCATCCTTATAACTTTTGCCGGCATAAGGAGAGAGCGTATAGAGCATTGCACCATGTGTTTTGAAATGTTCCAATGTTTTTTTAAGATTGGACGTTTGAATGATTGGCATTTTAAAAAGTGTTCCTGCGCTTGCCTTGATCACCAAAGGTGAAATTTGTGCGGCACCTTTGGCAGGAAGCAAAATCGCATCTATATTCCCTGCAGCACAGGAGCGAATAATCATTCCGAGATTTTGGGGATTGGTTATGCCGTCAAGTGCTATGATACGATATTTTTGATGGGTTGAGAGGAAATGCGTTTCATTTCCTAAATACTCCAAAATAATATCAAGAGCTACACCCTGGTCTTGTTTGGCATTTTTTGAAATGCGTGAAAGTGCCTGCTTGTCATGGTAGGCAATCTCAACGCCTTTTTTTGCGGCAATACTCACCATTTTATCCAACTCATAAGAGGGTTTATTGGAAGAGGAAAGATGCAATTTATGGATAGCAATGCTTTCATTTTCCAGCGCCTCACAAACTGCATTGCGTCCATAAATCGTGAGCACCTTATCAAAAAATGCTTTTTTGATAAGGTATTGGTCGGAATCTTTCACCAGATTCACTCCCCGTTCCAAGCAATCTTTGGTTTGCCATTCTCATCAAATTCAACTGCCGGCATACCCATAATATTAAATCCGGCATCGACATAATGAATTTCTCCCGTTACCCCCGAGCTCAAATCAGACAGAAGATACATACCCGAATTTCCGACTTGCTCGATGGTCACATTCTGTTTCAGCGGAGAGTGTGCGGCATTCCATTTAAGCATAAAACCAAAATCTCCGATTCCGGCCGCTGCAAGTGTCTTGATGGGCCCAGCAGAAATTGCATTTACGCGGATACCATCCTTTCCTAGGTCTTCAGCAAGATATTTAGTCGTCATTTCCAGTGCCGCCTTGGCGACACCCATAAGATTATAATTTGGAATATATTTTACCCCGCCATAGTAACTTAACGTCAGCACCGAAGAATTATCAGACAATATAGGTTTTAATTCTCTTACAACTTCAATGAGTGAATATGCGGAAATATCCATCGCAACATCAAATGCCTCTTTGGATATATTCACAAATCGGCCACTGAGTCCTTCTTTGGGTGCGAATGCAATAGAGTGAACAATAAAATCTATCTGCCCCATATCTTTTTCAAGCGATGTTCTTAGTTCTTTAATCTCTTCTGGTTTACTTACATCACATGGATAAAATCTCTCTCCACATCCCAATTCGTCAGCAATCGGTGCAAGTTTTTGCTCAAATCGTTCATTAAGAAATGTTATTGCCATCTGGGCACCTTGCTCTTGACATGCCCTTGCAATGCCGTAAGCGATAGATTTTTTATTTGCGATGCCTAAAACAACACCTTTTTTGCCTTTCATTATCATACTTTGCTTTCTCCAAAAATTTAATGGTGTTATTTTACCATGAATGCGGTAGAATGTAAAATAAACTATTTAACAATCCAAGGTGATCATCACGTATGAAGAAAAAAATACTGCTTATTAGCACCGGCGGCACTTTTAATAAACATTATAATCCTCTTAACGGAAAACTTGAAATAGATGCCCACTCCTTAGCATTGGAAGAAATAAGCAAGCGATGGCTTTGTGATTTTGAAATAATCAATATTATTGCCAAAGACAGTCTTGACATAACCAATGAAGACAGACTCTTGCTGCTTGCAACAATCAATCTTGCAAAAGAAGAAAATATACTCATTATTCATGGAACAGATACTATGGATACCACCGCACGCTATCTTGCCGATGCCGATCTGGAAAAGCGTATCGTTCTTACCGGGTCCATGGTGCCCTTTTCTATCGATCCGATCGAAGCTACAGCCAATCTTGCCTCGGCCTGGGGGTACATGCAGCATCTAAGTGGATATGGTATTTATATTGCAATGAATGGGGTATTTGGTTCTTATGATAAAGTAGCAAAGGAAAGAACAAAAGGCAAGTTTATAGTAAAACCATAGGGACAAACCAACTCTTTCGCTTTTGGCCTAGGCATTAAAACAATGGATATCCTTCGCGTCGGTATATGATTTTTATGTAAAGTTACAGTCCGTTTAGCTACAATACAAAAAATAATTTAAAGGGGAAAAAATGAACTATAAACTATATTTGGCTGCATTGGCAGGATTTGCTTTTACAGCTTGTACTCCGAGCCTAGATCTCCCGGGGCCTTCAGAAACTTCATATGTTCAAAAAACCTATGAAGATCCAACGCCTGAAAAACTGGAACAGTATCAACAAAAAATGGTAGAAGTAGCCTCAAGAATAAAAGATGACTCCAGATACGATAGGATTGTGCTGGATACACCAGAGAAAAAATCTTGGTTCAAAGATTTAACCTACAGACTTTGGGACCGACAAATCACCAGGACCCAGTTCATGGCAGAAGGCCTTAAAAAATATCCGACACATCGGTACGAATTTGAATTTGTCATACGAGGTTTTAATCTCTAATCTGCATTTACCGATGCAGATTAACCTTGATAGGCGATGGGGTCACTCACCCCTGCATTTTCGAATCCCCTTAATCTTAATCGGCAGCTATCACAAACACCACAAGCTTTCTCTTCGGACTGGTAGCAGCTCCAAGTATGCTCGAGGGGCACCCCAAGATCCAGCGCCTTTTGTACAATCTGGGTTTTGTTGAGTCTTACCAAAGGCATTTTAATCTCCAAATTTGTTTCCTTTTTGGTCCCCAGATTGATTGCTTTTTGCATCTGCTCTATATATGCTTCTGTGCAATCTGGATATCCGCTGCTGTCTTCTTCCACTACGCCGATAAACAAAGCCGTCGCACCATGTTTTTCTGCTATGGCAGCTGCAATAGAAAGAAAAATACCGTTTCTAAAAGGTACGTACGTCACGGGAACCCCTTCTTCCAGTCCACCGGTAGGCACGGCAATATTATTATCCGTTAGTGCTGAAGCACCTATTTGCTTAAAAAAATCCAAATCTATCTCATAAGAACATACAGCATCAACATCCCGGGCGATATATCTAAAACATTCCAACTCTTTGGTTTGGGTACGTTGCGCATAATTAAAATGCAAAGCAATGATCTCGTACCCCTCTTTCTGGGCTATTTTTGCGCTCAAAGCGCTATCCATGCCTCCAGAGATGATGCATACTGCTTTTTCCTTTTTCATTTTGATCCTATTTTTTACTATCATTTTACCAAGATTCAGGTAAACTTAGAATATGTTAATAGACTTAGAAAACCAAACATCACTACAATTTGAAACAGAAGTATTAGAAAAGATTGCTGCGAGCCTTACTGCAAAACAGATAGAGCTTATTGTTACCGACAATGCCACGATACAATCGCTCAATCGAATACACAGAGGCAAAGATGCCCCTACTGATGTACTCAGCTTTCCCCTGGAAGATGCTTTTGCGGGTATGCCTTTAGGTTCCATAGTTATCTCTGAAGAGTTTGTTAAAGATAAATCCAAA
>JAUPLS010000056.1 GCA_030836805.1 Campylobacterota bacterium
ACTTGTAAGTCTTTACCTTTTTCACCACCCATGAGGTGATGAAAAATTTTTAGTGATTTACTGATATTGGCAAAATAAACTCTTTCATCTTCATGAAATTTGTATACTTTTTTGTTGAGATATTTATCCCAAACTTTACCAATACTCTCTTCAAATTCAAGATAATAATGAAGCATTTTTCTCTATCTTTGGCACTATTTCGCTTCTTCTTTTACAAAAAAACTATAAAAATAAGTAAGCAAGCCTGCAAGGACAAGAACGCCAAAGCCGGCACGAACCATAAAGATGCCTGCTAAAGACTCTTGTGATTCCATAAATCCTATAAGTTCAGTTCCCACTCTTTGATCCAATATTTGGACAATACCCGCGATACTTAGAGCCAATGTAAGGCCTATCATACCGATATTCATCATCCAAAAGGAAGTCAACTCTACTTTTTGCGCTTTTTGACTGTTGCCGTGAGGACGACCCCTTAAAATCGGCATAGCATAAGATACCATCGTAAAGACGATCATGATATAAGCACCGTAAAAAGACAAGTGGCCATGAGCAGCAGTAAGCTGAGTGCCGTGAGTAAACATATTAACAGGCGCTAATGTATGGAAAAATCCCCAAACTCCAGCTCCAAGAAAGCCCATCACCGCAGTACCTTTTGCCCACGTAAGAGCTATTTTATTGTCATGCTGAATTTTTCTCTCCCTTGTCATAGTGTATGCAAAAAGAATCATTAGGAAAAATGGCAAAGGCTCAACAGCAGATGCGATAGATCCAACCCATAACCAATACTCAGGGGCGCCCATATAGAAAAAGTGATGCCCGGTTCCCAAGATGCCGGATACCATGGTCATGGCGATGATTAAATAGAGCCATTTGTCAATATGCTCTCTATCAACACCGGTAACTTTAATAAGCACAAATGCTAAAATAGCACCAAGAATGAGCTCCCAAGTAGCTTCAACCCACAAATGCACCGTAAACCACCAAAAGAATTTATCCATAATGAGATTATCCGGTACATAAAAAGCAAACAAAAAGAAAACGGCTAAACCCAATAATCCAGTAATTAAAACCGTAGTAATAACAGTTTTTCTGCCTTTGACTATGGTCATAATCACGTTCAAAAGATACGATAAGACAACCAGAACAATACCGACTTTGGTTGGCAAAGGCTGCTCTAAAAATTCTCTACCCATCGTAGGCAAAAGATTGTTAAATGTAAGTTCGGTCAATTCCGCATAGGGCACGAACAGGTAACCTAAGATCGTAGCAACACCGGCTACCAAGAAGACCCAAAAAGTAATAATGGCTAATTTGGGACTCCAAAGTTCTGTTTCAGTTTCCTCAGGAATTAAATAGTAAGTAGCACCCATAAAACCAAATAAAAGCAGTACGATCAGCAGGTTTGTATGAACCATACGCAATACGTTAAAAGGTATCAATGGGAATAAGAAATCACCATATAAGTATTGGACTGCCATAAGCAAACCAAATAGAATTTCTCCAGCTAAAAGAATCAATGCAAAAATAAAATATGGTTTTGCGACCATTTGTGATGTATATTTCATGTTATCTACTATCCTTCAATTGTCGGTGGCCATTCGTTGGCATTTACTTTTGATGTCCAAATTAAGAAATCAGAAAGGCTGTCCACCTCTTCTTTGCTTAAATTAAATTGCGGCATCTTTCTTCTGTTTGGGGTATCTAAAGGCTGCGCTGCCATCCAGCTTTGCATGTATGCTTTAAACGTCCCCTCATCAGCTCCTCCTCTTCTTTGAAATACATTCATAAGTTCCGGCGCATAGTATGCCCCTTCGCCTACAATTGTATGACAGCCAACACAATTATTGTCTTCCCAAAGCTTTTTTCCCGCCACAACATTTTCTGTCATATTTTGCTGGTTTGATCGTTTTGGTATTTGATGTACCGTGTCAAAAGTAAGAGCAAGAAATATTAACAGTGCAAATGTACCGCCACCATAATAAATATTTTTCGCCATACTTTTCGTTATACGCTCAGTCATGAAAAATCCTTTTTATAATTCTACCTGTAAGTAGTATTTGGAATATTAGCAAAATATTTTTAATCTTAACTTATATTTATTCTAAGTGTTGATTATGTATTTCTCGCCTGGTAGGTAAGAGGTTAAAGGAGTCGGCCGCGATAAGGATATTCTTTGCTTTTGCTAACATTAAAAGCCTAAAACATTTTTTTTATCTTAAATTCTTTTAAGTATTTGTTTAGATATCATTGTAATATTTTGTAAAGCGTAAACTTAAAGGAGATGCTCAGATGCAATTAAGCAAAACATCACAATATGCTATAAGAATTTTAGCTTATATGGCAGATAAAAAAGATTCTCAACTTATTAATGCTGCCGAATTAGCCGAAACACTCTATATACCCTATAAGTTTTTGACTAAAATTATGACGGAACTTGTTAAAGTCGATTTGGTGACATCTATAAGAGGAAGAGAGGGAGGATATAAATTGAAAAAAGAAATATCCGACATAATGATTAATGATATTTTAGACTTATTTAATGATTCTATAAAAGATGAGCAGTGTGTCTTGGGTATAGGGTTTTGTAACGGCCTATGCAAATGTGCTCTACATGACCAATGGATGAAACCAAAATTTTTATTACAAAAAATGTTTAGAGAGTCAAGCTTAGAAGATATTGCAGGGCGAGGATGTAAAAAATAGTGCCAGAATCGAGGCGATGTTGATGATGTCGCACCTTCTTTTGATATTTCATTATTTAGCTCGCGACAGACATTAAGTGTGCCTTGGACATTTGCCTCAAAATCAATAGCCGTTTCTTCAAATGCTCTTTTTGTGCTGTTTACTCCCGCATTGTTGATTAAAATATCTATCTCCACGACCTCGGAAGCCAGTTTTTTACCCGCTCTTTGTCGGTAATATCCAGAGCACATAGTTCTACGGCTTCGCTTCGTTTTTTAAATCTTTGAGCTGCCGTATCCCTCGCACAACAGTAGATCTTTTTTGCGTGATGTTTAATGGCATATCGTACCAATGCCAAACCCAATCCTCCGTTTGCTCCGGTGATCAATCCTTATCAGTTTTTTTAAACGCCGCGAGAATTGTGAATACGGAGAAAAGGCCACTGCTCTTGAAAATGAATGGCTTGGCGGCAACCTAAAGGCGCTTAATATCTCTTATATTGCCTAAATCAACACGGGAACGGCTTCAGGCACCCTTAAAGCAGCAGAGGCGGGTTTAGAGAAATTATCGATAGAGAAAGAAAAGTTTCACCTTATAGCCAGAGTATTGTATGGCCTTTTCCCTTGACCAGACAGCCTGATGAAACAGCCTGCCGCAATCCTCATCCCCGGATCAGGAGAATAGATTTTCATATCCGGCTTTTCGAAGCTCTATCTCTTAATTTTTGTAAATTTCGAGAGTAGAACGTTTTTGGGGTGCAAGATAAAGAATGCGGGTAAGTTTTCCTTCTGCTCTTTGATTCTTTAGGTATTCGACGTTTTTATTGAGGACGGCTTTTCCAAGAGGCATCACCAATTCGCCGTATTCCTGAAAAGCGTATCCCATAATCACGGAACCGTCATATCTGGATATCATCGGATGGTCTTTGCCCCCTAAAATATCTTTCTCCTGAGCGCTTGCAAAACTAAAACAGCTTGCCATGAGTATCAAAAAAATCTTTTTGTGTATCGTTTTCTCCTTATAGCCGCTCTACGACTTTTTTTGCCAGAGATTTTTCAATTTCAAGATGCATTTGTTCATCGGAATTTCCAAATCCAAGCCCGACTATGATGTTGATCAGTACCCATTTGTTTTTTACCAGGACATGAAGCCCTGCCCAGCCTTAAGACCGCTTCCCCCGTAATAAGCACCATCGCCTACCTCTGATACGGTTTTGACATTCTCTATAAATTGTCTATTGTTTTCAAACTGTTCGGCCGTCTTCATGGTTTTTGTTTCGGCATCCGAAGTGATAGAGAGTTGAACGAATTTCATATCGGTTTGGCTTGCTTCCCAAAAACATCTTCTTGTTCCAAGCGGATTTGCAGCTTTGGCGTCATGGGCGGTTGTTTTTATTTGTGCGTCCGGAAAGACGGCTTGTATATCTTCGGGGGCTAAAATTTGGCAGGGGTCATATACTTTGGCGGCATTATCTTTTGAATATGCAAAATAAGACAGGGCTAAAAAAATATTACTAAAAATTTTGTACTTAATTTGACCATGCTCTTATTTTTCCGTTTTATTTAAGTATAGTTTTGTAAAAACATGACATTCAACTGTTTTGTCGATTGTCTTTAGCGGCGGTTTCCAAAATAAAAATCAACCATGAAATGTACACTATAGTTAGGCTTATAATCGTACTGCCTATGGAAGTTCACGGCAGGCCCTACTTCATAAAAAAACCATTTTCTCCATACGCTTTCTCTCCACCTTAACGAAGTGGTATAGTTGTTAATGCCACGAAATGTTTTTATTTTTTTAGAGTCAAGATTTTTATCGGAAACATAATGATATTCCGTGTTTCCTTCAAACGATTGAGAAAGGCTAAAACCCGTATCTTTTTTTGGACTCGCATAATATTGCAGGGCAAGGCCATAGTCCATACCCTCTATTTCTGATTCGGTTTTTCTGTGGAGCTGTATTCTGAAAAATGATAATTCTTTGAGTTTTTTGTCAAAGTAGATATCCGTCTCTTCTTCAAACTCATTTTCGCTTGAGTACTGAAATGACTGAATCGGATCTATCAGCCAACTATCGATCTTCATGGGCATAGTATATCTGGCCCGCACAAAAGGGTCAATGCCTGAAATACCAAGTGAATACCTGGAAGCAATGCCATGGCTTGGGGGGGTAAAATAATGAATTCCAATGTCCGAAGAAGAATATTTTTCTTTTAAACTGTCCTGAAGCAGATCCTTTGCATTATCTTCTGTAAGGTCATCGATAAAAATCTTAAATTTTTTTTTGCTTTTGCTCAGGGGCAACTGCGCGCTCAACTTGAGACCAAGATTGTTTGATTCTTTTGATTGAAAATTGCTGTCTAGCCGCAGGCGGACATAGGTGTTATCTGATTCGTCAAGAAATTTTTTGTTTTGGAAAAAAGAATCCATGGATTCTATTTCGCTGCTTATAGAATTATTGGATATTTTTGATTCGATAGCGGATGTATTATTATCAGAATCACTAAGCCATTGGCTAAGTTTTGTGTCTATCAAAGTTGACCATTCAAGTATCTTATTTGAAAAGTTGACGTGTGCCTCATCAATATAATGGGATTTTGTTTCAGCTTTTTGGTTGTTGTCGGCATTGCATAGAGATAGCAAAAATGATAAAGCCAGAAAATTTTTTCTTAACATTTAAATCCTTCCCTTCGTAAATATCCACCAATTTCTGCCCTATAATGTCAGCCTTGGGCCAGAGCAGCCTAGGAATTTTTCTCTGAATCGAATAAATTTTATTTTAACATAACTTCAAAGCGTTTGTCATGCCTAATATCTTTAATCCATGATGATTAGGATATGAATTGGCAATTTGTAGTTATTTTTTTAGTGTACAATTCATATTGTAAAGTGTTATTGCTATTGCATGAAGGAAAAATATGAATGTGGCCAACCGTGATATTGCTGCTGTTTTCAATGAAATCGCCGAACTCCTTGACATTGAGGGGGCCAATCCTTTTCGTATACGAGCGTATCGCAATGCAGCACGGGTTATTTTTTCCTATCCTAAAGAGATGAAAAATCTTGTGGAAGAGGGTTTTGATCTCACAACAATTCGCACTATTGGCAATGATCTCTCCCAAAAAATTATTGAAATAGTTAAAACGGGAGAGCTTTCTTTTTTGAACAATCTCAAGCATCGCGTCTCTCCAGAGCTCGAGGAGCTTCTTAAAATTCCTGGGATTGGCCCCAAAAGAGTGCATTTGCTGCACGAGTTGTTGGGAATCAATTCAGCATCTGAGCTTAAGGCTGCTCTGGAAAACGGCAAGCTTAACCAGATTGCAGGATTTGGTCCGAAACTGCTTGAAGCATTGCGTGCAGCACTAGGCCAAAAACCTTCCAAAACAAAACGGTACCGTCTCTATGATATCCGCCCTGTAGCACAGCAAATTGCAGCTTTTTTGTGTGACGCCAAAGAAACGGTTCGCGTCGAGATAGCCGGAAGCATCAGGCGGCAGCGGGATACGGCAAAGGATATAGATTTGGTTGCTGCCTGTAAAAAAAACAGCGATATTATGGAACGTTTTATTGGTATGGATGATGTTGAAGCTATTCTTATGCGCGGCTCTACCCGCTCTTCAATCGTACTTCGTAATGGCATGCATGTCGATTTACGCGTTGTACCGCCACGTATGTTTGGTGCAACACTTCACCATTTTACCGGATCTAAGGAGCACAATATCGCATTGCGTATGATGGCATCCAAAAAAGGAATGAAGATCAACGAGTATGGCGTATTTAAGGAGGACATTTTGATCGCATCTGATACCGAAGCGGATATTTATCAGGTTCTTGGAATGCCCTATATTCTCCCCGAACTGCGTGAAAACCGGGGGGAGATTGAGGCTGCGCTAGAAAATCGTTTGCCTTCCCTTGTTGAGCTCCGGCAGATTCGCGGCGATCTTCACGCACATACTGTTTATACAGACGGTACCAATACGCTCAAAGAGATGGCACTTGCGGCCCATGCAAGAGGCTACGAGTATCTGGCAATCACCGATCACACACAACATTTACGGATAGCTCATGGGCTTGGCGAGGCAAAACTGCTGGAACAGATCGGGGCAATAGATAGGCTTAATGCAGATTTAGAGGAAATAACGCTGCTTAAATCAGCAGAAGTTGATATTCTCGCAGACGGCACTCTTGATTTGCCCGATTCGGTACTTAAGCAGCTTGATTTTGCTGTATGTGCCGTTCATTACCGTTTTAATCTTTCTGCAAAAGAACAGACACGACGCATTCTTAAAGCCATGGAAAACCCCTGTTTTTCAATCTTCGCGCATCCCACCGGGCGTCTTTTGGGGCTGCGTGAACCTTATGAGCTGGATATGGAAGCCATTATTCGATCCTGCGCTGATCGCGGTATCATTCTTGAGCTGAATGCCCAGCCTGATCGTCTGGATATCCATGATATACACTGTCGTATGGCGAAAGAAGCCGGCGTAAAAGTTGCTATTTCTACTGATGCCCATTCGACTGCCGATTTGGGTTTGATGGAGCTTGGGATCGGTCAGGCGCGCCGCGGATGGCTTGAAAAAGAGGATGTGATCAATACCTTCGGCTTAGAAGAGGTGATAAAACTTTTACGCCGGCGGCAACATTAATCAAAATTTTAACAAATTGGGACTATGATATAAAAAACGGAGGGTATTATGAAAAAGATTGAGCTTGAAGAATTTAAAACGCAGCTTACAGCAATGAAAAGATCGTTGGAAGCCAATATCGCAGGACTGAAAGGTGAGCTTGAATTGGTTACCACGGATGAGGGGATCAATGATATGGAAGATTTGGCGTCGCTGGAGAGAGAGAGTATGCACGACAACACCCTTTTGGTGCAGCAGCAGCATGAGCTTTCCGAAGTGCTTCACGCTCTTTCCAAGATAGATAAAGGAACGTATGGGATTTGCGAAGAGAGCGGCGATGTTATCCCGCTGGAGCGGTTGCGTGCCATGCCGCACGCCCGCCACTGTGTAAAAGATGCAAAAAAACTGGGTTTGTAGCCGTTCCACTGTTTTTTGAATTGTTAGGGTATGATAGAACATTCGCCATTCATATGGTTGGATGGGTTATGCAGCCGCCGGGTTTCGCTGTGTAATCCCACCCAGGCAGCATAGAGTGTGTAATGGCAATTACAGATAACGGTTCGGATTTGAGTGAGTTCGCTTCACAGCATAAGATAAGAGAGTTTTATATTCTATAGAATGTGGGCGGTTGTTTTCGGCAGTTAGTGGTGTCGGCGCTGTAGTACTACATGTTGCAGGTACTGATGTTGCATCTGTTTGACGAGGAGCTTTTGATTTTCCGGAGAGTTTTTTGAGAAAAAAAGAATTATCTTCTTTAAAAGGATTCGTTTTGGTGTGAAAGTGCAAAAAAATTAAGCATAAATGTTCTATGCTCTTAATTACTGTTGAGAATTTTCAGGATGATATAGCCATTGCAGATATTATTTTAGGGCATACACAAAAGACGAATTTCGTAAACAACAAAAAAATTTCAGAGCTTATCAATGCGCAATGTAAAGCGGTGATGCATAGTGTTAACTTGAAAGTTCACTGTTGAGCTCGGCAAAAATATTCTATAGTAATTTATCAAAGAAAGTATAAGGAGGAAAATGAATCTCTTTTCATATGATATAAATGAGAAATTTAAAAAAAGTGTTGCTTATTTTTCAATGGAGTTTGCAGTTGACCAGTCCTTAAAAATTTACGCGGGGGGGCTGGGTTTTTTAGCAGGTTCACATATGAGAAGTGTATATGATTTAAAGCAAAATGTTGTTGGAGTGGGGCTTTTATGGAGTTTTGGCTACTATGACCAATCGCGCAATGAAAATAGAACACTTAAGCCGCACTACACAAGAAAATTTTACTACTTTTTAGAAGAGCTTGATGTAAAAGTAACAGTGAAAATAAATAATGTCAATGTGATGGTAAAGGGGTTTTTGCTTCGCTGTGAAGTTTTTGGAACCGCTCCTATGATTTTGCTCTCAACTGATACGGATGAAAATGACTATCCCTCTCGGATCATTACGCATAAGCTTTATGACGGGAATGAAAAAATAAGAGTCGCCCAAGAGATTGTTTTAGGTATCGGGGGTGCAAAAATACTTGAGGCCATCAACCATCAAGTAGATATCTATCACCTGAATGAAGGCCATGCTCTCCCCCTTGTTTATGAACTTTACCATAGGTTTGGCGATATCAATGAGGTAAAAAAACATGTTGTTTTTAC
>JAUPLS010000001.1 GCA_030836805.1 Campylobacterota bacterium
CGTAAGCGGTTGCAAGCAAAAAGCGTATTTTTAATTTGATATTTTCGCTCAAAAAAAGCGCTATGGGCATAAGCATCAATGTAATGGTTGTATTAGAAAGTACCGAACTAAGCAGCGCTGATGTGATTGTCAGCGCATAGATGATACCCCGTGGTGTTTTTGGAAAAACATTCAATAGCTTTCTTGAAAAGTAAAAATGCAGTTGTGTCTTTTCTACAGCAATAGCCATCATAAATCCGCCGATAAAAAGAAAAATAATCGAATTGGCATAATTGCTTGCCACCGCATTGCTATCCATTACACCCAAAAGAGGAAAAAGAAGTATGGGCAAAAGAGAAACCACCCCCAAAGGCAATGCCTCGTTAGTCCAAAGAGTCACCAAGAATGCAATCACACCCAAAATCACAGCATGCTGCAGAGCAAACAGTGCCAACGAAGCTGCAAAAAATACAGTTCCTACTCCCAATGCAACCCCTATCCCTCTCATTTTCTTGCCTTACTCCTGAAATAATTCATCCATATATACAACTTCCACTTCCCTTAAAATATCCTGTGCACTTTCAAGGGCCTGCATAGTTAGTGTATGGGGGTGTGCTATCGCGATAGCGTGGCCATTTTTTTTTGCGATTTTTACGGCCCGCTTCAACTGCTTATGTATGGCGTTTATATTTTGCACATTATCAAGAAATGTGTCCCTATAGATATAAAGATCTTTATAGGCATGCGCAATCTGACGAACTTTTGTTTTAGCGCTTGTTCGGCTATCTACAAAGACAAACCCATTTTCCCTCAAGACAGGATACAGCACCTCCATCGCTTTTGCATTAGAAGTGTACACGCTTCCCGTATGATTGTTAAGATATCGGGCTGTCGGAAAAAGCTTTCTGATCTCCTTAATTCTAGCGCGCACCTTTTGGGGTGCATCACTAACCTTAAGCGTCTTGTGCATTTTGTTCATCTGTACACTCCCCGACTCCATTGGCAAATGCACCATATAATGCTTAAGCCCATAAGCAAGCCTGTCACTCGAAGAAGAAAATTCGGAAGGCGGAAAAATCGAAGGAGTGAGCTTCAAAGGCAATGATCGGATTTTTTTAAGCTGTTGTGCATTGGAGACATCATCGATAATGATGACAAGCTTAGCTCTTTTTGCCCGAGGCAACATTTCAACCGAAGGAAACCGTGTCAAATTCGCATCATAAGCACTTTTGTCAATCTGTGCAAGCGTAGCATTGCTCTCTTTTTTTTGAGCTTTTATATTTTGGTCTTGATCCTTGCTTTTTTGCTGAAACTTTTTGACAATCGAATGATGTTCTTTCACGATCAGCACTTCATCGGACGCAGAAGCGGCATGATTTGCTTTTGATATCTTAACTTCTTGTGTTTTTACTATTTCAGAAGCCCGAATATGGCCATTATTTCCATCATGATACCCCAAGAAATAGCCAAAACCGACCATCAAGATCATCACTCCCGCCCCCATGATTACCCCCAAATGTATCTTCCATTTATTTTTTTGAGCTTTGCCGGATCTTCCATTTGTTGCTTTTTTAGTGGATACCCTTTTGTTGTTTTGTATTGAATTGTTACTCGATTTTTTAGAGGGCGCTGCCATAGGATCCTGCCACTTTTGAATTTGAGGCATTCTAGCACAATATCACTTCGCAAAATAAATAATTCATGGCGAAACTTGAGTATCACAAATGTTTTTAGATTCCTGGGGCGTGCAAACTGTTTTGGCTTACCGCCAAAAAATAATGCCTTTTTTCATTTTTTAGACAGCCTATTGACGAATTGAAACCATTTTAAAAGTAAAAATTATTAACTTGACCTGTATCAATAAAAAAAATTTAAAAATATGCTTTAATGGTCATATATTTTCTACGATTTTAAATTAGAGGTATTTTAAATTACTTAAAACAGGGAGTACAAAATGTTCTTCGATATTTTTTCTTCAAAAAATAAAAAAATTGTAAAACGTTGGATGAAAGAACATGAAGAGATAGTCACTCTGGCGCACAAGGTCATAGCCTCCTACTCCAACAACAATCATATTTTGGCAAAAAAAGGGTTGATTTCGCTAAACAATATAGCGGTCAATCATCTTATGAATGAAGATATTGAACTCTATAAACTTCTAAAAAAACGCAATGAAATACACCATAAAATTGAAAATGATATCAAAAAATTTAAAGAAAACTTCATGGAAACAAAAATAAATCTGATGAAGTTTTTAACACATTATTCCAAAACAGAAACACAGCTTGACGATGATTTCTTTGATCAATTTAACGCCTTGGTAGGTATTTTAGGAGAAAGAATTGATTTTGAAGAAAACAATTTATATCAAAAACTTGAAGCTATTTAGTAACGTGCATAAGACAGATTCTTTTTTAAAAATTTTCAAAAAATACTAACGTAAGATATATAAATTTACTGATTTACTATAAAAACAAACATGCTGTGCCCATCTTTTATGAGGGGCACAAAATACAAAAAAGACTTAGTTTTCGTCTTGTTTTACAATTTTGTTGGCTTTGATCCATGGCATCATGCCGCGGAGTCTTTCACCTGTTTTTTCAAGTTTGGATGCCTTAAGGTTATTTCTCTCTGCATTCATTCTTGGGTAGCCTGCCTGACCTTCAAGAACGAAATCTTTGGCAAACTGTCCGTTTTGGATCTCTTTAAGGATCTGTCTCATGGCTTTTTTAGACTCTTCATTGATGACTCTTGGACCAGAAACCATATCGCCGTACTCTGCTGTATTGGAGATAGAGTATCTCATATCCGCAATACCGCCTTCGAAAATAAGATCAACGATCAATTTCATTTCGTGAAGACACTCAAAGTATGCCATCTCAGCAGGATATCCCGCTTCAGTTAATGTTTCAAATCCCGCCTGGATGAGCGCAGATACACCGCCGCAAAGTACTGCCTGTTCACCAAAAAGGTCTGTTTCTGTCTCATCTTTAAAGGTTGTTTCAATGATACCTGTTCTGCCGCCGCCGATTGCAGACGCATAAGAAAGCGCCAACTCTTTGGTTGCATTACTCGGATTTTGGCCTATAGCGATAAGATCGGGGATCCCGCCCCCTCTTACGAATTCACTTCTGACTGTATGGCCCGGTGCTTTCGGCGCCACCATCATCACATTGACATCTGCTCTTGGCTGGATACGGCCATAGTGGATTGCAAAACCGTGACCGAATGCAATCGTTGCGCCTTGCTTAAGGTTTGGTTCGATTTGTGCTTCGTAAATCTCTTTTTGGTTTTCGTCCGGAAGAAGAATCATCACCACATCGCCTTTTGCCGAAGCTTCTTCTACAGTAAGTACTTCAAAACCTTTGGCTTCGGCTTTTGCCCATGATCTTCCGCCTTTTTTGAGACCGATGACTACATTTACACCGCTGTCTCTGAGGTTTTCTGCGTGCGCATGCCCTTGGCTGCCAAAACCGATCATCGCTACGGTTTTTGATTGAATGATATTTAAATCACAATCTTTGTCGTAATATACATTTAAATGTTCCATCATATTTCCTTACATGTAGTAAAATTTTCGCGATTATACCCAAATATTTCTTATGGTCTTGATTTTAAGCAAATTTTTAAGCAGGCGGCACGGTTTATGCTATAATGATTTTACGCCATTCAAAGGAGAGCAATTGATAATAACCTTTCTAAATGAAACTGTTTTATGGTGGCATTGGATTATTTTGGGATTTGTTTTGCTTATTGCTGAAATTACTGCGGGTACTTTCTTTATGTTGGGGCTGGGTATCGCTGCAATCATCACCGGATGCATCGATCTATTATTTGAAACTTCATTTACCGCAGAACTTTTTATCTGGATAATACTCTGTCTCATAAGTATTGCCGCATGGCTTAAGTGGATGAAAGAAAAAACAGTTACCCAGAGCGGACAGTCTAACTACAGGCTAGATACTCTTGGAACAGTCACCCAAGAGATCAAACCGCACAGCAGAGGGAAAGTTCTTTTTGACGCCCCCGTACTAGGAAATTCAACCTGGCATGCTACGGCAAAAACAAACATAGCCAAAGAGACACGCGTCAAAATTGTAGAGATTAATGGGCAACTCATAGAAGTCGCGCCCTATCATTTATCATAAAGGAAATATATTATGGAAGTACTCAATATAGTCATCATTTTAGCAATTGCTGTTATCTATACACTCTATAAAGGAGTCAATATTGTCCCTCAAGGCGAAGAGTGGGTGGTCGAGCGGCTTGGCAAATTTACACGCACACTCACTCCTGGCCTAAACATCATCATCCCCTATATCGAAGCGGTTCGCCAAAAAGTTTCTACCAGAGATATTATATTGGATATCCCGCAGCAAGAGGTGATTACCAAAGATAATGCTGTTATTTTAACCAATGCGGTCACTTTCATTCGTGTCACCAATCCAAGAGACGCAATTTATGGCATTGAGGATTTCAGATTGGCCATCCAGCAGCTTGTGATGACGACACTGCGTTCCATCCTTGGAGAAATGACACTTGACGATGCGCTTTCCAATCGTGACCAAATTAAAACCAAACTCAAAGATCAGATTATTGACGATGTCGCCGACTGGGGCGTAACGGTCAAATCCGTAGAAATACAGGATATTTCGCCTAGTGCTTCCATGCAGCATGCGATGGAACAGCAAGCTGCCGCCGAAAGAGAAAGAAGGGCCGTAGAAACCATGGCGGAAGGAAACAAAAATGCTGCCATCCTGGAAGCCGACGGAAAATTGGAAGCAGCCAAAAGAGAAGCACAGGCACAAATCGCCCTTGCCAATGCCTCAGGAGAAGCGATCAGCATCATTTCTCAAAGTATTCAAGACAAAGAGCTTCCTGCCATGTTCTTGCTCGGAGACAGATATATCACTTCTCTTGAAAAAATAAGTAAAAGCCAAAATTCCAAATTTGTGATTTATCCTGCAGACCTCCAGGGGGCCGTCAAGGGGATGCTCGGCAATGTATTTAAAAAGTAGCGGTTTACTTCTTTTTATGCTTTTGGGTTTTGCGGTGAGCGGATTTTGATTATTTAGCAAAATGCTGATAGTCCTTTTCGCTCACAAAATCCCCTCCCCATCTCCATCCGTATCGTTTAAAGATTTTTGTTGCCGGATCAGAAGAAAGAAGCAAAGCCCTGTCCTCCGGTGTCTGGTTTTGGTGTCTTCTTTTTTTGTATTTTAAAGAAGCTTTGTGCGAAATGTATCCTTTGGCTGAAATATACGGGTTTTCCAAAGGGTTGATATCTATTGCTTCACCATAAGCATGCTTGGACCATCTTTGGGTTCCCCCTATATGTCGGCAATTAAAAGCAGAAGTATTGTCTGCCTCTATCGATCTCCAGTCATTTCCATTATAATCACTCACCAGACGCATCTGCTTTATGGGATACCTGATCTGATAAAGCGCCTCAAATATCTTTACGATCTCGCTTGAGACATCTTGATGCACGATCAACTCTCCCACACGGCTTTTTCCCTGAAAATCCCAATAGCTTAAACGTATGTAGCGAAGGTCTTTAGGTGCAACGGGGCATCCTTTATGCCATGATCCTCCTTTGATCATACGCTTTTGGATCTGGGGCGTGATCGGATATATTTTTGCATCAAATTGAGCAAAAAGCACAACACAAAACATCAAAAATATTCCAATGCCTTTTTGCATCAATCGGCCTTTTTTATGAAGTATAGCATAATGCGATTTACCTTTGATTTACGTTCTTCGATAAATATTATGATAAAATCTTTTAAAAAATATCGACAACAAAAAAAGGAAACAAATGGAACAATTTAAAACCTATGCTTTAATGATAGGATTAACGCTTCTTTTTATCTGGTTTGGGGGAATGATTGCCGGAAAAACAGGGATGATTATCGCTTTTATCGCTGCAGCGGGGATGAATTTTTATGCCTATTATTATAGCGATACACAAATTCTTAAACATTATCACGCGATTCCTGTAGATGCAAATTCGGCTCCGGAACCCTATGCGATTGTCGAGAGGCTTACACAGCGCGCAGGGCTTCCTATGCCGGCCTTGTATATCATCCCCGATCAACAGCCCAATGCCTTTGCTACGGGTCGCGACTATGATCATGCCGCTGTAGCTGTCACAGAGGGGCTGCTTAACCTGCTTGATGAAAGGGAGGTCGAAGCGGTCATTGCACACGAACTCAGCCACATTAAACACTACGATATGCTCATCGGAACAGTTGCTGCAACCATCGCTGGAGCGATTGCCATGCTGGCAAACTTTGGTATGTTCTTTGGCAGCAGTGATCGTGAAGACAGGCCAAACCCTCTGGTAATGATCGTATTGATGATACTTATGCCCCTTGCTGCAACCATCATCCAGATGACGGTAAGCAGAAGCAGAGAGTTTATGGCGGATGAGGGTGCAGCAAGAATGACAGGACATCCCGAATGGCTACAATCAGGCCTTGCCAAACTGGACAATTACGCCAGAGGCATCTCAATGCATGATGCAGATCCTCAAACTGCGCATATGTTCATCATTAACCCGTTTACAGGCAGAGACTTTTCACTGCAAAATCTTTTCCGAACCCACCCGACCACCCAAGAGAGGATCAACAGGCTAGAGCAAATGAAATAGTGACATCATCTGTCATCGCGAGCAGCCGCGCAAGCAGTAAAATTTGCATACCTGCAAATTTTTGCCTGATGTTCCGCTTTAAGCAAAATATAAAATTGTGCTATAATCCTCACATAACAAAACAAGCTTGCAGCATTGTTTTACAATAATCACATTTAAAATCGCAAGGGAGAACTAAATGTCCGCATTTTCTATTCAGCTTACTAACGGATGTCTCCCCTCGGATATTGAAGAAGTCAACAAGGAAACCTTTGAGGCTCTGCAAAAGATAGGAGCTATCGAAGAAAAGCATGGTTTATGGCGGCTAAGCGGCCTTTACCGTGCCGGACGTCTTTATATCGGAAAAGACGGCAGAGGGTATGTCGAAGCCGAACTCAAAGAACAGCGCGATTTGATGATCGAACCCGATCATTTAAATAAAGCCAAACACGGAGATGTGGTCGTCGTCAAGCGTATCATTGCCAAACGGGGGCGGGCTACGGGGAAAGTCGTCATGATCATCGAAAAAGCCTTCCTCTTTACGATTGCCTATACCCACAAAGACACAATGGGCAATTTTCAAATTCTTAATATTCGTACAGGCGAACCGACCAATGCCGTGATGGAAAGGATGGATCTCAAGGCATTTCATTTAGGTACGGTTTTAAAAGTGGATGTCGACAATGACAAAGTGATCGAAGTATTGGGCAACCTGTCTGATGCTAAAGTGGATGAAAAAATCTCCCTTGCACTGTATGACCGCCCCGATGAATTCCCTTCAGAATGTATCACGCAAGCGATAACGGTAGAGTCTAAAGTCACCAAAGCAGAACACCCAAACCGTGCGGATCTCACCCATCTAGATTTTTGCACGATCGATCCGGTGACAGCCAAAGATTTTGATGATGCGATCTATTTTGACCTTGAAAATTATATCCTCTATGTTGCTATAGCTGATGTGAGCCACTATGTGGAGTACTTCACACCCATCGACAAAGAAGCAAAAAAACGAGGCTTTACCACCTATCTGCCGCATAAAGCCTTTCCTATGCTGCCGCGCGAACTGAGCGAAAACATTTGCTCGCTCAAACCGAGAGTAGACCGTCTTGCTTTCGTATCCAAAATCACTTTGGACAGAAAGACGCTCAAGCCCCTTGAAGAGGAGTTCTTTGAGGCGATCATCCATTCCAAGCACCGGTTTAACTATGATGAAGTAGATGCTATCATCAAAACGAATGGAGAAGAAGCAACCGGTGTCACAGCAAGACTTCTGACCTATCTTCTGCCACTGCAAAAGATCACACAACGGCTTCACCAAGAGAGGATTAAACACGGATTTGACTTTAGAAGCGAAGAGATCAAGCTAACCATCGATGCGGACCATCTTTTGGTCAGTACCCAGATCGAAACGGGCACCCCTTCTCATTCTCTTATCGAAGAGTGTATGCTTCTTGCCAACCAGGCCGCAGCTAAACGCTTTGCTGGTGAAGGCGATGGCATCTTCAGAATCCATGAAGCGCCTCAACTAGCCAAAATGGAGACTCTTTTGTCTGAACTTGCCGCGATCGGACTCTATGTAGAATCCTATGAAGACAGCCCTTCACTCATCCGTGCCGTCCAAAAAGAAGCCCAGAAAATGGGCCTTGCTGCCGAAGTCGATGCGCTGATTATCAAATCGATGAAACAGGCCAGCTACGCTGCTTTCAATGTCGGTCATTTCGGTCTAGGGTTTGGCCACTATAGCCACTTCACCTCTCCGATACGGCGCTACAGCGACCTGATCTTGCACCGGCTTATCAAAACCCAGCTGCGAAACGACGAGCAGGAAGCCGAATATCTATTGCGCAATATTGAGCCTCTCTGCGCAAGGGTCAGCGAACTGGAACGCGAAGAAGTCAAAGCCGAATGGGATTTTAGAGACCGCAAATTCGCCAGATGGGCAGCAACCAGGATCGGAGAAGTATTTGATGCGGAGATCGTTGAGATCGGAGAAAACAACGACGCCAAAGCCGTGCTTAGAACCGATGTTCAAGGCATTGCAGTCCACCTAAGGGCTGACAGTGTGATGCTTTTTGACCGCATCAGAGTACGCATCAACGAAGCGAACATCCCGCAAGC
>JAUPLS010000057.1 GCA_030836805.1 Campylobacterota bacterium
AAACCCCCTCTTTCTTTAATGTCAGGTTTTTTTGATATCCAAATTGTTGCGAATGCATTTTATTCTCCATCTTCTGTGCTTGGTGCGAGTGGTGTTGCAAAATAATTGATCGCTTTTGTGGGACATCTTCCTAGACAAAAACCGCATCCCGTGCACTTATCCATATCAATGACCGGGTTGAACATCCCATTAAACAAAATCGCATTATCGATGCATGGTTCTTTGCAGGAAAAACATATCACTCCGTGGTGTGCCACGCATCCTTCTGTTGAGATACGGAAAGTTGCATTGACCTTTTCTTTCGTATGTTCGTGCTCAAGGCTCAAAACACCCATTTCATGCAATTGACATGCTTTTACACAATCTTCACAAAATGTGCATCCGCTTTTTGTAAAATTGAGCATAGGCGTACCGTCCGCCCGTATCAAAATAATCTTTTCATCACAGGAAGCGACACACGCTTTGCTTTCGCAGGCTGGACACTCACTCTGAAAAAGAGATTCACTCTGGCAATAAGGAGGCCTTACCGCTAAGGCAGACTCCTCACTGTTATTCTTGAGTGGTTTTCTAAGTGCTGTTAAAAAATCACGACGTGATGCCACTATTTAACGCCCTCGTTCATTACATCCATCAAACTGGATGCAGTTTCGCCTTTGCCGTCTTTAAAGTCAGGCGTAAACGTATTGGCAACGGCTGTGTCGACATTCGCCTGCGGGCAATGACATTGCGTACAGTTAAATCTTCCTTGGTATATCTCGTCTGTATGTCTTGTTTTGGCCAATTTAATATCGCCAACGGTTTTAAGCTCTTTTCCTACGACTTTGCCTTCCATAAGCACTTCATTTCCTTTCATAACCGTCTCTGGTCTGAAATTTGTAAAGTGGGTCTCTGGAAGCGGTGTTGCGCCTATGCCTGCAGCAACCTCTGGCATATGACAACCCAAACATTGATTATTTTCTTTTGTAATAGGCTCCATTCCTTCGATACTATGAGGAATCATCGGCGGTGCATTCATATAAGCTCTTTCGAATCTTGTTGATTGTCCAGGGGCCGGTCTTTCATAGTCTGTTTTTACACCTGTGGTTTCATCTCCTTCTTCAAAAAGAGCTGTTTTTCTAAGTCCTATATCATCTGAGGATAGATTTTTTTTGCTGGCAAGATCTTCAGCTTTTATTCTGTCTGGGTCACATGCTTTTTCATTGATATCAATCACTTTTGCTTCAGCAACGGCAGAGGCAGCAGCATGCTCGGTAGCTTTATCGGAGGCTACCGCAGCACCGCCTTTGATCAATGCAGCAATTGCTTCAATTTTTGCATCATCAAGTGACGCAACTTGACCCGCCATTAATCCTTTCATCGGACCGCCGTAAGAACCGTCTTTATAGCCTTTTAGTGATGCAATGATCTCCTCTTTTGTCAAATCCTTAACGATTTTTGATTTACCCATCGCAGCTTTTTCAAACTGCTGTCCATGACACCCTACGCATGCTGCTACACTTGCTCCATAAAGTGCAGGAGCAGCAACCAATACGCCCAGTGTTGCTAGTTTTATCATTTTGTTCATTTTCTTCCTCCAGATTACTGTTTTAAATAATTTCGTATACTAAAGCCGAGCGCATCATCATTACATACATCAACGCATCTTCCGCAATTCGTACACTCTTGTTTTACAACAAACTCACTGCGCTTACCTATCATATCAAGCACCTGCACTTCAGGACACACCTCTTTACACTTCATACAAAGCGTACAATTGTCACTGTTGTGCTTCACTCTTATTAAACTGTACTTGCCAATAATAGAATGCACCCCTCCTAATGGACAGATATGCCCACACCATCCATTTTTAAGCACAAAAAGATCAAACAGAAAAATAGCTACAAGCAACCCTGCTCCTGCGCCGAAACCAAATATCACACCACGATTTAAAATCGTAATAGGAGAAATGATCTCAAATGCAGCCAATCCGCTCACAAAGGAGACAACTAAAGCAAGAATGATCATATAATATCGAATATTACGGCTCATCCATACTTTTCGCTCTATCTTATCCATGTAGAGTTTTCTTCTCAGCCAATTTGCAGCATCCGTGACCATATTAACAGGACAAACCCAAGAACAAAAAGCACGTCCTCCGATAATGCCATAAAACAACGCAATAATCATTGCGCCCAAGATCACATCAAAAGTAAGCACCGCACCTGCTGCAAGCATTTGCAATACTGCAAACGGATCGCTCAATGGTATTTTTTCCAATACAGACGAACTTGACATGGTGCCGGCAAGCATTTTCCACCCATATGCATTGGCGCCAAAATAAAGTACCAAAAGTGTAATCTGACTGACCCTTCTTAGGATGAGATATTTAACATTACTCAAAATCTACTCCTTCATTCAGATAGTCGGCTGCACCTTTTTCACTTCTCTCTGTTTTTGTTGTAACATCTTTAGCTTCCTGGCTGACAGCCCTTTGTTCATCTTTGCTGTCCCATCCTTTGACATAATGGTCACCCGGTTTTCCAAGTGCGATTTCTCTAGGCTGTATAAAAATAGCCGGCTTCTCTGTGACGCAGGCTTTTTCGCATAATCCGCATCCCGTACAGATATCCATGACTATTATCGGCTTTAAGAAAGCGTGCTTGCCCGTTCTTTCGTTTCTGTCATATTCAAGTTTGATCGCTTCATCCATTAAAGGGCAGGCGCGATAACAGGCATCACACTGTATCCCCCAAAAAGCAATACAAGAATTTGGATCAACCACCGCAATACCCATATCCATCAATCTAAAATCAAGTTCATTGTTTTTGTTCGTCAATGACGCAAGATCCAATGCCCCCGTGGGACACACAGGCACACAAGGAATATCTTCACACATATAACAAGGAATATCAGCAGCAACAAAGAAAGGTGTTCCTATCGTTACATCATCTTTTGCCTTTGCCATTTTAAGTGTTCCCGGTCTTGGTTTACCCGTGAGCTTGCTTATATTGGATGGCCGATTTACACATGCTTCGGCACAAAGTCCACACTTAATACATGCACTCAAAAAATCCTCTTCTTTCAGTGCACCAGGGGGCCTAAGTGTTAAAGTTGAACCCTTTGCTTTATCAGCATAGCCGGCCCACAATAATCCACCCATTACGCCCAACCCTGCATTGTGTGCAATGTTAGTGAAAAACTTTCGTCTTTCACTAATTTGAGGTTTTTTAATAGTATCATTCATCATTGTTCCTACTAAACTTTATACAGTTTTACCGCACATTTTTTATAGTCTGTCTGTTTAGACATTGGACATGTTGCATCAAGACAAACTTTGTTGATAAATACTTTTTCATCAAACCAAGGTACAAATACCAAACCTTGAGGCGGTCTGTTTCTTCCTCTGGTCTCTACCCTTGCTTTAACTTTTCCTCTTCTTGAATCTACCCAGATCAACTCACCTTGTTTAAACCCTTTGTTTTTTGCATCATTTGGATG
>JAUPLS010000058.1 GCA_030836805.1 Campylobacterota bacterium
CGAGGGAAGCCATACCAGCGCAACAACAAACCATGCCAGCTTGACGGCGAGCAAAAGCATCATGAATACTGTGATCTGCCTAAAAACTTTGGGTTTAAAAAGATGTTTCATAGTACCACCCCTTCTCGTCTTGCTGAAGCCGTGATTTTATCGTCTCGATATTTTTAGCTTCGATCAAATCAAGGCGCAATTTACGTTCTTTGAGATTTGCATTCCCCTCTATGGTACCAAAATCACAATTTGCATTCAAAGAGACATTCAAAATAGAAAGCAATGTGTGCCTAAGTGTCATATCCCCTATATGTTCAGGAGCCGTCTCCCTTAAAGACTCATCAAGTAAAATATTTAGAATTTTTATCTTCGAATAAAAAAGCAAAGTAAAAAGTTCCATCTTCTCAATCGTCACAATTTTGATACCCTTGATAGAGATAGAAGGATTTTCAATATATAAATAAAACCATCCCTCTTTTAGTGTTTCGCCGTCGATTCGAATTTCTTGTTGTTCAAGCACCTCTTCTAGCTTATAATAAAGTTCTTTTTTGGGCATAAATGCAAGCACACCGAACCAAATCAAAAAAAGCCCCAAAAACATTTTTTTTACCATTTGCATCTAAGCTCCACGCGATAAACTGAACCTGATTGATGTATTGATAGGGCCTCTATCTCTACAGCAAGATTTAAAATCTTAGTTACAAGCTTATTGAGTTCACTTGCACTTAAATTTTCATAAATTGCAGTGAGCTTTTTGCCCGTTTTGCTCCATTTTACTTTGGATTCGGGGATCAATCCTTGAAGCTGGTCTACTTTTGATGCTGTGTTTTTGTTGCCCCATATTTTCTGGAGAGCAACAGTTTCTCTGAATTCATCAACAGAACGCTTCATACTGTTTGCATTTTCGGCTTGCTTAAAGACCTGTTCATATTTATAGAGATATGCCCCGGACATCATAAAAAGTGCTACCAATACAATCAGTTCATTTTGGTATCTCTTTATGCTCATAGCGCCCCCTCTATTTGCACATCGGTACTACCTGGGACAATAGATGTATTGAATTGTTCTTTTTTTGCCAATCCCTGCAATTGTTTTGCGGTCCTCTCGTCCCTGCAAACAAACCGTGCCTTAAAGTTCTTCTCATCTATTTGCAAAGAAGAGAGTGCTACCCCTTTAAAAATCATAGCCGAAAGCGCTTTGATTGTCTCTCTTTTCTTTCTTTCCTTGGCATCAATCGCTTTATATTTTGAGGCGATACTCTCTCTTGCGTACTTACTTTGCAGCGAGGGGTATATTGCGGTCAGCTCCTCTATCTCTCGTTGCTGTTGCTTGGAAGCTTGACCATGCCGCATTCCCTCGACAACATACATTATCCCAAAAACTATCAAAACACCGGCAATTACAACCGCTTGGGACAAGCTCAAAATCGATCCATAGGCATCATGCAGCGATACGCCTCTTGAGGGGGCAAAATTTGAATTAAACATTCCTGTTTGCGGCATTTCGCTTAACGCCATCGCAGGGACAACGACAGCAGTATTGTCAATCACCGCAAGAATCTCCCTTTCTCCGAGCGACACTGGGTTTTGCAGTATCTCCAGTGCCTGCTGAGCAAAATAAAGTTTAGAGATCTTCTCTGGCTTTATTCCTTTTTTACTCAAAAAATCCGTAATTTTCTTGATGCTGTACGCAATAAATACCCATGCATCTTCTTCTTTAAAAACAAAATATTCATAGGCCCAGTTTCGTTCAAGCAAGCCTTCAAACAATGAAGGAGCTATTTTTTTTGCCTGGTATAAATATTTAATCGGCAATATTTCTTTTTTGAGGGTATAAAACTGGGGTGTCAGCAGTACATTCACACTTTTTGTCGGCGAAATAGGCTCCATCCCCGCATGCACAAGAATCAATTCTTTTTTATTTGCTATCAAATTCAAAATATTTTATCTCTCCTCGGCTTTGCATAAAAGTGAATCCAAATTTTTTGTTTCCATAAGGAAACCGAACTTCACACTCCGACTCATCCACAAATCCTTTAGAAAAAAGTTTTTCATACTTCGCATACTCCCCGCCGCTACTCTCCACAAATGACTGCAGGGCTGTTTCACCGACTATCCAACCTTCTTCGACAAGCGCTATATCAAAATCAAAAAGCAAAGAGATAAGCTCCGCAGACAAATAGTTTCCGTCCATCTGCTCAATCCCTGTATCAAAAACAAAAAATTTTTCCCAAGGAATATCGTTTACTTTTGCATCATCTGCTTCGAATTGATACTGTGTGATGATACGCTCAAATTGTTCACGCGATATAATACCATTTTTTTGAACAAGCCTGTGCTGCTCTTTTTGAACCCATTTTTTAGCCCCCCCTATCTCCTCAAGGAGCAACTCCTGCAATCTTCCTGCATCTTCTATGCTATAGGCCTGAGCAATACTGTCAAACACCTGTCGAGCAGCGGTATGGAATACCTCCATAGTCTGATTATTCTCCAGGCCCAACCAATTAATGTTGATGCCGTTTGCCAGAGGACGACACTTGACTGTCACAGAAAATTCTCCTTCCGGCGAATTAAGTGGAATGGGGTATGAATAGAGCAACTCCATGATTGATTTTTTATTTTTCCCAAGCTTCTTAAATGCATTTTGCATATCCACATAATATAGATTGGCTTGTATCATCGCTTTTGTCTGCACTGCATCTTCTCTCACCTCATCCAGATAGCTTAAAAGCACACCTGCCAATGCGATCATAACGGACAATACAGAAAGGGTAATAATAAGCGCAAATCCATTTCTGGTTTTGCATCGAACCGTTTTATCCATCTAAAAGCTCTATTGAAGTAAAATTTGTAGATTATTATACCCAAGCAAACTAAGGATCATTCATGAAAAAAAATAAATATTACAGAAAAGCTTTTACACTCATAGAACTACTCATTGTTATTGTAATATTGGGCGGACTTGCCGCAGTGGTTGCCCCCGGACTGATGGACGCGGCAGATGAAGCCAAAAGAGATACCGTTTGCCTCAAGATGAATGATCTCAAAAAACGTTTTGATATGTTTAAACTTGATAACGGTATCTACCCTGACACCGAGGAAGGTTTTGAGGCACTGCTGAGTAATCCGGATGCAGAAAAATATCCGAATTACCGTACGCAACCTTACCTCAAGGAACTACCAAAAGATGCATGGAAAACCCCTTTCGTCTATATCAATAAGGGTGAAGATATAGAAATCATCAGTTATGCTGCAGACCGAAAAGAGGGGGGAGAAAACAATAACAAAGATATACTCTTTAGTGAGTGTAGCCAATAAGCATCCCCATGACGCAACCGGTAAAGCAGCATCAGGGGTTTACGCTCATAGAATTGCTGGTGGTGATCCTTTTAATCTCTTTGGTCTATTTTTTAGGATTGAGCGGTGTAGAAAAAATGGGTGCCAAGCCCAGTCCTCTCACCCCGCTTAATCTCAAATCAACACTTTTAAAATCTCATGCCGTCTCAAAGCATGCAACGCTTATGTGCCTAAACAACTGCCGAACATGTTATCTAAGGCATGGAATGTATGGATCTTTTGAAGTGTATGAAAACGGTATAGACCTTGCAGACACCCAAGCATACACGCTCAACAACAGAAATGATCTGGTAGATCTTGAATATGGACGCTATAAAGATGATAAAATATGTCTTTTGATAGATTTTTATCCCAATGGAAGCAGCACACAAATTATCTTAAAACAAAAAGACAAAGCCTATTTCCTTCCTGCTTTTTTTGGAGAACCAAAAGAAGTCAAAACGATTGAAGAAGCAAAAGATCTTTGGCTCAAAAACAATGCACTTTTGTCCGATAAGGGAGATTTCTATTGAAACCGCTGCGCTCCGCTTTCACCATTATAGAGGTTCTTATATCGGTTTTGATTATTTCTGTATCCATTATCTTTGTCCTAAAGCTACACAGCAGTAATCATCAGGAGGCTGTTTACATCTCGGAAAGAAACAAACTCTCTTTGCAGGATTCACTCTATTTGACCCCTTCCGTTTTACGGTATCACAAAGACACCAAAGATGCTTATACTCTTTTGCAAAATGATTTTCACATAGAATCATCCAAAAGCAAAGAGATATTGAAAAAAAACAAAAGAACCATTTTTATTCCTGAGTCCAGGCAAACTCTCCCTTCCGAAGAAGAAGAATATGACTATGCGACGACTTTTAATCAAATTTTACTCAAAGATGCACACTCTTCAAGCTATTTTCGATTTAGTTTTTAGGTTTTGGGCGCGTTTTAATAAAGGCAAAAAAAAGCAACAATCCCAGAGCCATCAGCAAAAAATTTCCCAAAAGATCATGCGCCCAATAAAAATTGTCTCTTCCGCCTTCACGCTGGACAAAATATACTACTATTAACACTCTCAAAATATTTGTGACGGTAAACGATAGATATCCGATGAACATCCAAATGATTTTAGGCAACACCCCCGAGGGGTACGCAAGAATGGAAGCAAATAAAAAAAGGATGGGTATCATGCCGTTACAAGCTTGCGTAATGACAATCTTATAGTGTGAACTGATCCGAATATCAATACCTTGAATCTGCTGTGAACCTAAAAACTCTTCCAAAAAAAAGAGTGTCAGCTTGGTTTGCATTTGATTCAATGCGATAGATATTTCCGAAGTAGGTGCGTACAAAAACACAAACAACAATGCCAGAAAAAAGAAATAAAGGACGACAAACCGGTTCATCTTTGTTCGCACCATAATACAAAAAAACCCATTGCGGGCCTAAACAAACTTCTAACGCAATGCATTCAGTACACGGCGGTCTTTTATGTGCAAATCCAACTGAGGGTGGGGCATGGCTATACCATGGGCGCTAAGCGTATCATAAATCAAAATAAGAAGTTCTGATTTTGTAGAAGGCTTAATCCCCTCAATCCAAACAAGAAGATCCAGTTCGATGAAACTTTCACCAACCGCGCGCATCCAAACCGCAGGTTTTCTTCTGGGCACGTCCCTAAGTAGTTTGACATTGCTTGCAAGCACTGCTTCCAAAATCAATGATCTTACTTTTTTGATATTGGTGCCGTAGGGAACTTTAAACGGTATATAGATTCTGCGTATGCGATCTTCAAAAGTAAGGTTGATTACCTGGCCATCAATCAGATCACTGTTGGGAACAATCATGTCAATATTGTCAATGGTTCTCACTACGGTTGCCCTAAACCCTATGTCTATCACTTTTCCCGTCAATGTTTCATTGATGCGAACATAATCTCCGATCTTAATATATTTTTCGCTTAACAAAATCATCCCGGAAATCATGCTTGAAACAATACTTCTCAATGCAAACCCAACCCCGATAGAAAGTGCACCGGCGATTACAGCCAAATTGGCAACACTCAATCCGATACTGCTCATTGCAACAACAAATGCAATAAAAATAATGAAAGTTGAACCCATGTTTGCTACAACTTTAATGGAAACAGCCCTCATATCTTTGCGTTTTTTATGTAACTTTGTAAAGAGGGTAAAATAAATTTTTGCGATAAAAAATCCTAAAAGCAAAATGACAAGCATTTTCAATATACTCAAAAAACTTATCGGTGTTTCATCAAGCACGACAAAAGGTGTACGGATATAGGAAAAAATGTTCTCATATGTTGTCAAAAGGTTCTCTTTGATCGTCAAAACATTATAGTTGATTGAATCTCCGCTACCCTTGGTCAATTTCTCTAGCTCTACAAGTTTGGCATTGTAAAGTGCATTTTCGCCGGAAAACTGCTTAAGAATTGACCGGAATTCTTTTTCTTGCAAAAGTACTGCTTTAATATTTTTTTGCTGGAAATAATACAATCCTGCCAATAATCTTTTATCTGCAAGCGCCCTAAGGACTCCATCCCGCTCATTCTCTGTTTTTTTGAATGTATCTGCGAGCTTTGGAGAAATAGTCTCCTGGGAAAGAAGCTCCCGTTCTTTTGAAAGGTTGGCGGCGATAAGTTTTTTGTTAAGGCGTTCTATTTCTTTTTGACTTTTTGCAATAGACACCTCATAGGCCTGCAGCTCAAATTTAACGCGCGGTATAAGCATAGATAAAACCTTATCGCCTTCTGAAATAAACTGTTCATAGTTTTTAATAGATATTCCATCATAACGCTGCTTGAGCTTGTAGTAGGCAAACTGAAGCTGATAGAGTCGCAGACTTTCATGCTGCAAATCAGAGATTCCCTCAATACGTTTTTTAAGATAGGAAAGTTTCTCCTGAATGAACATCTGGTTTGCTTCAAGCTTGCTTTTCTCCTTAAGCGCAGAAGCGACAATATCAAACAATCCTATATATTCATCGTCTTTTATCTGCTCTTTTTCGATCAGTGAGGTGCTGAGTGTCTGAATCGGCGGCTCTTTTACGATTAGTATGCGGAGTTTTTCAAGCAGTGTCTTTTCGCTTCGCAAACGCTCTTTGGCTTCATCGTCCATTGCTGTATCATAAGAAAGTTTCTCGGCCAACTGGTCATAATATGCGAGTGTATTTTCACCTTCATATAAATTTGTATCTATCTGTACGCCCAGCAATGATATGGTTAAAAAAACTGCGCCTACAAAAATCTTCACTCTTCTTCTCTCCCAAATAAAATCTTTGCACAATATGCACTCTGCATTTATGCATTTATAGAATGTTATCATACCATTTTTTCCAGCACATAAGAAGCCATTCCTTTCAAGAAAAGCAAAAGGTGCTCCATTTGGCATTACGAAATTTTTCCTTCTTGATTGTCGCAGTGCATTCAAAACAAAGACAATCTAAAAACCAAAGCAAAAAAAGTTATAATATCAACAATCAACAATAAGGATATTGGCTCAATGCTCTTTAAGTATAAAGGTTTTGACAAAACAGGCAAAAAAGCCAAAGGCACGATAACTGCGAGTAGTGCAGAAGAAGCCGCCCAAAAACTTCGTAATCAAAATATCTACTACGAATCATTGACAGCCACAAAAGAATTTTCCTTTGAAGTGTTTTCAAAACGCCAAATGCAAGGAGAACAGCTTAGTACTTTTTCCAAAGAACTTTCCTCTTATCTTGGTTCGGGCATGACCATACTTACTGCTATCAAATTGATGGAAAATCAGCATGAACAAGAAAAAAAATATCTCTCTTTTTTAAACTCTATTAAAACAATGGTAGACGAAGGCAAATCTCTCTACCACGCACTTAATGCCCAAAAAGTCTATGCTTTGCCTGAATTTTATCTACAGAGCCTTAATGTCGCCGGGCAAAGCGGCAAGATGGTTGAAGTGCTTATCAATATGGGAAATTTTTTCTCTGCACAGAATAAAGTAAAAAAACAGGTTAAGGGTGCAATGGTCTACCCTTCCATCATCTTTACCGTAGCCATTGCAATGACTGCTTTTTTGATCACATTTGTAGTGCCAAAAATTACCGGTATTTTTGAAGATACCAATCAAAAACTACCACCCATTACACAGTTTGTGCTTCACATCAGTGACTTTTTAACCAGACATTACCTTGCCTTAATTATGGGGATTGTTTTAATTATCGCGATCTACAAACTGGCTTATGCAAAAAGTGAAAGTTTCCATAAATTTATCGATACTTTATGGCTTAAATCACCCGTAATAAGCACATTAATCCAAAATCATGAATTAGGAAGGTTTTCCTACATCCTTTCATTGATGTTGAGCTCCGGGGTAGCTTATGCGCAAGCAGTCAGACTTGCCACTGCTACTTTTGGAAATTATGCCTTGAAAGATCTTTTTGAAAAAGCCGCCACTAAAGTCATGGAGGGAAACAAACTCTCAAATTCTCTGCAGGCAACCAAGGGAGCCAAACCAAAAAGAAACTTTATGCAATCCCTTGCCCTAGGAGAAGAGTCAAGCGAAGTAGCTAATATTTTAGGCAATATCTCCAAGCTCTACACCGAAGAGAATGAAGATAGACTTAAAATCTTGCTGGCACTACTTGAGCCGGTAATGATGCTTTTCATCGGCGCAGTAGTAGGTATTATCGTTTCTGCAATGCTGCTTCCTATCTTTACTATGACCCAAGGGCTTTCACGCTAAAAGCATCTCTAGAATACTCAAAAAGGAAACAAATATGCATTGGAAAAAGTCTATTATTGTCGTGCTGCTTGGCCTAACAAACCTCTATGCCAAAACAGTAGAAGGAGAGATCTTGCTGGGCATATTTAGCCATGCGCCTTCGGGAAATGCCTCCTATACGCTTCCAGGGAAGACTATGAATGCTGCGGTTGATTTGGAAAATACATTCGGCTGGAAGCAGGAGAATGATGTGGCGGCGGAAGCTTATCTTGAACATTCACTCCCATTTTTTCCCAACACCAAAATAGGCTATACAAACCTTTCACATACCGGACAAGGCAACGCTACAGATTTTTTTTGGGGGAACATTATCTCTTTTGACGGATTTGTGGCAAGCAATTTGGATCTTGAACTTTATGATATTACTCCCTATTACAAAATTTTAGACAACACGCTAGAAGCTGATTTGGGAATCACCCTAAGATACATTGATGGCAATATTGCCGTAAACACATTTTTACAAAACGAAACAACAGACTTTGAGAGTTTGGTTCCCATGTTATATGGCAAGGCGAAAGTTGCCATACCAAATACCGATATCAGTATACAATGTGAAGCCGATGCCATCAGCGCAGACAGGACTACTTTTTATGACTATGAAATAAGTGTCCGTTATGCCTTTGGGTTGGGCCTGGGCCTTGAGGGGGGCTATAAAGCTTTTCACCTCAACAGCGATGAGCTTGCTGATGGGCTAAAAACAAATATAGATTTTGAAGGTCCCTACACTATGCTTACATGGAGTTTTTAATGGCAAAAAATAGATTCAGAAAAATCAAACAAGGCAAAAAGTTGGCTCAAAAGATAGACACTTCTCCTGCCCGTATTTATGCCAAAAGCACTATAAAAATAAAAGCATTTTTGACTGACAGCTTTATGCTTTTGATGCCCATCATGTATGTAGTCTTTTATCTGATCATGGACGGAAGAGAAGATTTTGCAGCACACAAGCTGACCGGATGGATTTACATACTTGCCCCCTTGGTGATCGCACAGACCCTCTTCATGTTAAAATCAGCACAAACGCCGGGATACCGTGCATACGGATTGAAAATTATTGATGAATCTACGGGAGAAAAGCCTGCGGCAGGAATTATACTTTTTAGAAATTTGTGTGCCATTTTGTCTTTTTTCTCTTTTTTTGGGTGGGTCATGATGTTTTTTAGAAAAGACCATAAAACTTTACATGATCTTTTAAGCCATACTGCCGTCATTGATACCAAATGAAACCTCAAGCTCCACTCTTTTCCCCGCTTTTGGGGGGATATTATTTTTTTTATTTTGCCCTGGTAGGCATTTATGTAATCTTTATGCCGAAAGTATTACTCTCTTTGGGATACAGTGCTTTGGAGGTAGGGGTTATTTACGCTGCTGCGCCTTTTATGCGCTTTTTACTTCCATTTGTTTTTCGTCACTATTTCGCACTCACTTCTAGGGTTTATTTTTTCTCCCTTTTGTTTACTTTTGGCGGGACATTGCTCTTTTTGATCACCATAGAGAATTTCTGGATCTATCTTTGCGCCAATTTGCTTTTTGGCGGGGCAATGGGGATCTCTCTTCCTTATGTGGAAACCATTGCGCTTGCCGCCTTATCAAAAAATCGCTACGGGAAAATACGTCTTTGGGGATCTTTGGGTTTTATGGGTATAGCCTTATGGCTGGGACGCAAGTTAAATATGCCGTTTGATGCACTCTACTATCTAAGCGCCACAGCATTACTTACTTTTTTGTTTGGCGCTCTCCTGGTACGGTACGATACAATCCCCATGGGGGATTCCAAAGGAGATGTCAGTTTTTCTCTCTTAAAATATTGGGCTTTTTGGGTTTCTGTCTTCTTAATGCAAGTAGGCTTTGGAGGGTTTTATAACTTTTTTACCATCTATGAAACTGCTCACGGTATTTCGCTTGAGATGACAAGCTGGATGTGGAGCTTTGGTGTAATCTGTGAAATTATCATGCTCTACTTTCAGGGGCCCCTTCTCCAGCGAAATTTACTTCATATTTTACAATTTGCAACCCTCGTGACTGCTCTAAGGTGGCTGATGCTGTACTTTTTTGCAGATTCAGTGATTCTTACATTTGCTTCTCAGTCCCTGCATGCAGTAAGCTTCGCACTCTATCATACTGCAGCCATCACCTATGTCTTTTCTCTTTATGCGCAAAAAAAGCTTGCACAACAGTTTTTTTTAGGTATCGCTTTTGGCCTTGGCGGTTCTGTGGGTGCCATTCTTTCTGGAAAAATGTATGGGGAGTATCTTTTCCTCATGGAATCTTTAATTACTTTTATTGCATTTTTGGTATTATGGATTCATCAAAAACGTAAAGTGCATATCCCATGAATAAAAAAAAAGGCGTTGCCGTTGTATTTGCCGGAGGTAAAAGCTCGCGAATGGGGGCAGATAAAGCCCTGCTTCCCTTTGGCAAGCATCCTACACTTAGCGAGTTTCAATACTTTAAGCTTTCTGCATTGTTTCACAAAGTATATCTTTCAACCAAAGAAAAAAAATTTGATTTCACGGATGCGCTTATTTTTGATTGTCAGAAAGAGTCCTCCCCTCTTGTAGGGATTGTTTCTGTTTTTGAAGCTTTGGATATAGATGAAGTGTTCATATTAAGCGTAGATATGCCATTCGTAAATAAAGAGATTATCCGCACACTGCAAGAAAATAATTCGCAACAATGGGACGCGATTGTAGCAAAAAGCCCCAAAGGCATACAGCCCCTGTGCGGTTTTTATAAAAAAAGTATTCTTTCTTTGGCCCGCAACCATCTCGCTATCGGCAACCATCGTTTACAAAATCTGCTTGAAGAGGCCCGAACACATTATGTAGCTTTTGATTCAGATATGCCCTTTGCCAATCTCAATACTCCCGATGAATACCAAAATGCATTTGGAATTATTTAACATGCTTAAATCTTGCACTCTGCTCGGATTCCAACATCTGAACCATCAATTTCTTGGAAAAATAGACAAATTTTTCAAAAAGCGTACTATGGTATTTATCTTTATGATATATCATCAAAAAATCTCTTTTACAATCAAAGTTTTTGACGTCGACACGATAAAGCTTACCTTCTTTGAGCTCATTTTCTACAGAAATTTTAGAGATACATGTCAAACATTCACGATTGGTCAAAATGCTTTTGATAGATTCCGTATGTCCAAGTTCTAAAAAGATATTCAACTTGTCTACTTTGTCTTTGATATAGTTCAAAAAGACCTCTCTTGTTCCGGAACCCTCTTCTCTGAGAATCCATCTCTCCTTTGCCAATTCATCTATATAACAGCTTTTATTAAATTTTGGACTTGCACTAATTACTAAAAGCTCGTCTACGCCTATCTTCTCTTTGATGATATCAGGCCCCAAAACCAATCCTTCTACGAAACCGATATCAATAGTTCCTTCTTGGATCATTTGCGTAATTTCTTTTGTATTTCCCTCTTTAAGAGTAATTTTCACATCTGGATACGAACTCATATAGCTGCAAATAATGGTCGGCATCAAATAATCGACAATAGTCGTACTGGCACCCACCCGGATCATCCCTTTATTTTCTGAATTTTTAAATTCGTATTCGATATCAGAAAGCTTTTTAAAAATCGGATCAATCTCTTTATAAAAAGCCCGCCCTACTTCATTAAGTACAAGTTTTTTGTTAATACGGTCAAATACGGGTTTTCCCAAAATATTTTCCAGTTCTTTGATAGACATTGATATTGCCGACTGGCTCAGCTTCATCTCTTTGGCTACATTGGTTAAATGTCCAGAAGCCACCACCTTTAGAAAGATCTCCATTTGCCTTAAAGTCAGTTTCATTTTCACTCTTTTATTCAAATATTTTTATGATAGTTTTATATTAAATTGATTTTTTATTATATCAAAATTATAGTACAATCTCAAGATTCTTATCAAAAATACTGAAGGAATTTGCATATGCCCTTTTCTCCCCAAAAACGTTCAGGCACCCTTAATGGCATCTTATTTGTAGCCATCTTTTCTGCTGCCGCAACCTACATCGCCGACATAAGCGCCGTCAAGGCCCTGGGGCTTTCTCCTTTGGTGATCGGTATTGTCATGGGTATATTTTATGCCAACACCCTGCACAACAAATTTCCTGCTGCCTGGGAAAGCGGTATCGCATTTTCGGCAAAGAAAATTTTACGCTTTGCTATTGTATTTTACGGGTTTAGAATTACATTTCAAGAGATTGGAGCGGTGGGGCTGGAAGGCTTTCTTGTTTCGCTCATCATGCTCTCTACCACCTTTGTACTCGGAACATGGCTAGGCCAAAAGATTTTTGGCATGGACAGGGATACTTCTATACTAAATGCCTCCGGTGCTTCTGTTTGCGGGGCGGCGGCCGTGCTTGCCACGGAGCCGGTACTCAAATCAGAAGAATACAAGGCAGCAATTGCAGTTTCGATGGTTGTACTTTTCGGAACCATATCTATGTTTCTTTATCCTGTGCTTTACACTATGTTCATCGAAAATGCTTCAGGCTTTTTGCATATGGACGCAAGAGAATTTGGTATCTATGCGGGCGGAACGATCCACGAGGTTGCACAGGTAGTCGCTGTGCCGTTTTCTGTGCCGGGAACGCCGCAAGAAATGGCGGACAATGCCATAATCGTCAAAATGACACGAGTCATCATGATCGCACCCATGCTCATCATTTTGGGTATTTATCTCAGCTACACTGCCAAAAAAGAAGGCGGCAAGGCAGGAGGCGCTGTTCAGCTTGTTATTCCTTGGTTTGCTGTCTATTTTATCGGCGTTGCCGGATTTAACTCGCTTCATTTTATTCCCTCAAATATGGTAGAGATGGTTAACGAGATTGATACATTCTTGTTAACGATGGCAATGACAGCACTGGGCATGGGAACACGCTTTGCCAAATTTAAAGGATTAGGCCTCGCTCCTGTCTATACTTCAGCAGTAATGTTTATATGGCTTTTGGCGGGGGGGTTTATTGTGACTAAAGTCGTTTGTGCTACGCTGTAGTTCAAAATCTCTTTTTTCATGCACTGATAAAGTCCAAGGGTTCGCTTTTTACATCCGGGCGCATCTTTACTTCCTCCTGCGATAGCTTAAGGCTTCTAAAATATCTGATTTTTCAATCATCTCGTGTTTTCCAAGATCGGCAATCGTTCTTGCTATCTTCTTTACGCTTGCAATACTTCTGTGCGACAGGTCAAACCTACCGATAGCTCCATCGAGTATCACCATCGCCTCATTTGTGAGCAAGCAATACTTCTCTATCTCTTCCTCGCTCAACTTCCCGTTAAGCCGCTCCTGCCCTCTTTGTTTTTGCATCTTAAATGCCTCAATCACCTTTTCGTGCATCTGCTTGGAATTTATATCGCTTTTGTCCTGTCCACCCACTTCTTGCATCACCACAAAAAGATCTATACGATCCAAAAACGGATCGGAAAGTCTGTTTTGGTATCTTTTGATCTCTACTTCGCTGCAGCGGCATGGTTTGTTTTTTGAAAGCAAATTGCCGCATGGACACGGATTCATTGCCGCAACAAACATAATATCGGCTTCATACTCTATCTTTGCATTGACTCTGGCAATATGTACCTTTTTGTCCTGCAAAGGCTCCCTTAGTGCTTCAAGCACATTCTTGGAGAAATGGGGAAGCTCATCAAAAAAAAGGATCCCTTTGTGCGCAAGCGCCACTTCTCCTATCTTCGCCTGCAAAGAACCTCCTCCGAAAATCGAAGCAGAGGTGGCAGTATGGTGCGGTGAACGCATAGGTCGCAAGGCAGAAAAGTTTGGCGCAACCCCGTCTAAAAACTGATGCTTCGCTATGGAAAGCATCTCCTCTTCGAACAAAGGAGGCAAAATGTTTTTGATGCGTTTGGCGATCATACTTTTACCGCATCCGGGACTTCCTTCCATTAAAAAGTTATGCATCCCGGATGCGGCAATAAGCGAAGCTCTCTTTGCTACGCTCTGGCCCTTTACATCCCCAAAATCGACCTCATATCTCTGCTCAAAATAATAAACCCTTTCCATCAACTGAACCTGATTTGCATCATAAGAAAACGACTTTACATTTGCTTCAAAAGTTTTACTTTTTAAAATCTCTATGGCCTCGCTAAGCGTCTCGATGGCAATAAATTCAACGCCTGAAATATGACTCAGATAGTTAATAGCCTCCTTGGGTACGACCGCCCGTTTGATAACCCCCTGCTCTTTAAGTGATAAGATTAAAGGAAATAGCATAGAACTTGATTTGACCTTTCCGTCAAGCCCCAATTCCCCAAAAACAAAAAGACCTTCTTCATCGATTGTATGCTTATGGAGCGCAATCAAAAGAGCCAAAGAAAGATCGAAATGGGTTCCGGATTTCTTCAAATCGGAAGGACTCAAATTCACAGTAATCTTAAGCGGCGGAAAAATAAATCCATTGGTTAGCAGTGCCGATTTCACGCGTTCCTTCGCTTCTTGAATATCATTACTCGCCAGCCCAACAACTGCAAATCCAGGCAGGCCTTTGGTAAATGTTGCCTCCACCTCTATGACTTTTGCATTAACCCCCTCAAGGGTGGCACAAGTGAGCCGATTGACAATTGCAGATTGATTTTCTTTCTTTTTGTTTTCCGGTGGAAAATTACCACTATCTGTTTTTGCATTCATAAGTGAAGTTTTACACAAACGGCTAAAAAAATACAAAAATATGTCAAATTGTAATATAATATTGCCATTTATTTTACAAGGACTTCTATGGACTATATTGATAAAGCAATGAAACTCGCAACAGAAACAAACTGCAAAGATAGCACAAACTTTTTTCAGGCCCTCAAAGAAGTTTTGGTGTCCATAAAACCACTCATTCAAAATCACCCCGAATATGAACGTCACAACATTATAGAGCGCATCGTATCGCCCAATAGAGAGATACGTTTCAAAGTCGAATGGCTGGACGACAAAAACAACATCTGCGTCAATAACGGCCACAGAATACAATTTAACAATGCCCTGGGGCCCTACAAAGGGGGTGTGCGTTTTCACCCCAGTGTCAATACGGATATTTTAAAATTCCTTGCTTTTGAGCAAATCTTCAAAAATGCACTGACAGGATTGCATATAGGCGGAGCAAAGGGGGGCGCTGATTTTGATCCCAAAGGAAAAAGCGACAATGAAATTATGAAATTTTGCCAGTCATTTATGTCTTCTTTCTATAACAGCATCGGATCTGATATCGATATATTGGGAGGAGATATAGGAGTGGGGGAGCGAGAAGTGGGTTATTTGTTTGGACAGTACAAACTGCTGACCAACTCCTACGACAGCATCATTACCAGCAAGCCTCTTTCTCTTGGAGGTAGCCTTGGGCGCACGGAAGCTACGGGATATGGATTGATCTATTTTACCGAAACGCTTTTGCAAGATCAAAATGATACGCTCAAAGGCAAGATTTGCACCGTAAGCGGAAGCGGAAATGTTGCCATTCATGCCATCGAAAAACTTTATGATCTTGGGGCCATTCCTGTTACCTGCTCGGATTCAAGAGGCGCGGTACACGACAGCAACGGCATTGATCTTGCCCTTCTTAAAAAGATCAAACTAGAACGCAGAGCTTCTTTGGAATATTATGCATTGGAGAGAAAAAGTGCCGTATACGTAAAAAATGATGCTTTCAATAACGGTTCAAACTACGTATGGCAGATCCCTTGCTTCGCCGCTTTTCCGTGCGCCACGCAAAATGAACTTGACGCAATCGCCGCACAAACGCTTATAGACAACAACGTCAAAATCATTGCCGAAGGAGCCAATATGCCCACTGTGCCTGAAGCCATAGACCTGTTTGCAGGAAACGGGGTGCTCTTTGCCCCTGCCAAAGCAGCAAATGCGGGAGGTGTTGCGGTCAGTGTACTTGAGATGGGGCAAAACAACTCTCTTAATTATTTTTCTTTCAAAGAGGTTGACCAAAAATTACAATATATTATGTCCAATATCTATCATGATATGAAAAAAACCTGCGAGGAATATGCCCTGGGTGCGGATCTGATTGCAGCAGCAAACATCTTAGGTTTCAAACGTGTAGCCAATGCAATGATTGCGCAAGGAGTGTTATAGTCTTTTGTGTCGTTCCTGCTGGCCGAACGATATATATTCAATGTTGCGAATATGTATCGTTCCCAAAAAACACACAAAAAGCAAAAATTTATGGGGTTTTTTGTCTTTTTTTCCACTCTTTTTCAAACTTTTTACGTTTGATGTAAGAAAGTTTTTCTATAAAAACCCTTCCCTCAAGATGGTCTATCTCATGCTGCATCGCAATAGCAAGAAATTCATCATCTTCTATAATATGGGCATTGCCTTCTCTGTCTTGATATTCAACTTTAACATATTTTGCGCGATCTACATCTTCATAGACACCGGGAACACTCAAGCACCCCTCTTGAAATTGAGTAGCGCCATCCATTTGAATAATGACAGGATTGATCATCTCCAATGTATTTTCTTTGGGTTGGCTGTGTTCGTTGTCTGTTTCTTCCAGCGGGATATTGATGATTAATACACGCAGGTCGACCCCGATTTGGATGGCAGCAAGCCCTATGCCATTTTTAGCAATCATCGTATCATACATATCGTCCAGCAGGGTATGGATCTTTTCATCAAATACCTCAACTTTTCTAGAGATCAGCTTGAGCCTTTTGTCAGGATAAACAACTATTTCTCTTACCATACTTCAAGCCTAACTAAAGCTCTTTGTAAGTACCTTATCTACCAATCCGTATTCCATCGCTTCCTTGGCTGACATAAAGTAGTCTCTTTCTGTATCTTTTTCAACTCTTTTAGGAGTTTTGCCTGTCTGGGCTGCCAATATCTCATTGAGTGTATCTTTGAGTCTTTGTATCTCTTGGGCCTGAATCTGAATATCAGTCGATTGCCCCTGCGCTCCGCCTGAAGGCTGATGTATCATGATGCGTGCATGAGGCAATGCGTAGCGCTTCCCTTTTGTTCCGCTTGAGAGCAAAAATGCCCCCATGGATGCCGCCTGGCCGATACAAATAGTGACAATATCCGGTTTGATATAGTTCATCGTATCATACATAGAAAGCCCCGAAGTGATCACGCCGCCCGGAGAGTTGATATAAAAATAGATGTCTTTGTCCGGATCCTGCGCTTCAAGAAAAAGAAACTGCGCTACGATGCTCGAAGCCACTTGGTCGTTGACTTCGCCACTCAACATGATGATCCTGTCCTTTAAAAGACGTGAATAAATATCATAACTTCTTTCGCCTCTGCCTGTTTGTTCTATCACGTATGGAATATAACTCATAATGCACCTTTAATAATATATAGTTAAATAGATCATCCTATCGACTCAAATATACACTCTAATGGTTAACAGACAACAACAGAAGGTTGTTGTCTGTTTGTTTTTCTATCGATGCAAACCTAAAAGTTTTGAAAAGAGTTTATCTTCGATCATCCCCATTTTTATGGCCGGGAGCAAATTGTTCTGCTGATAATATTTGATCACTTCTTGCGGGTTTTGCCCATGCATCATAGCTTCATAGTAGATTACTTGCGTTACTTCTTGGTCATTGATGCTGATCTCTTCTTTTTTTGCCAATGCATCCACAATAAAGGTTGCCTTGACGCTGTCTGCGGCATCTTTTCTTACTTCCTCGCGAAGTGCTTCTACTTTTTGGGGATGTTCTTTAAAATCCTCTAGCTCTTCTTTGCTCATTGCTCTTGCTTTTTCGTTGATTTTTGCATCAATCTCTTGCTCTACGATATTGTTGGGCAATGCAAAATCGAATTTCTCTACCAATGCTTCGATTAATTTTGGCTTCAACTCTTCACCGTAAAGCTTAGAAATTTTTTCTGACATGATTTGTTCTTTTACTTTTTCTTTAAGTGTCTCCAGCGTGGCATTTTCATCACCTTGCAACATTTTTTTTGCAAATTCATCATCTATTGCTGCCGGGACTTGTTCTTGAATTTCATGAAGCTTTATTTTGAATTCTGCTTCTTTTCCGGCTAAATCTTTTGCCTGATATGTTTCAGGAAAAGTCGCTTTTATGGTTTTTTCTTCTTCATACTGCATGCCGATGATTTGCTCTTCAAATCCCGGGATAAATTGTCCCGATCCGATTTTAAGACTGAATTTTTCAGCTTTGCCTCCGGCGAAAGGAACACCGTCGATAAACCCTTCAAAGTCTATCACCGTCATATCTCCGTCTTTAACCATTCTTTTTCTTTTGATTTTCTGGAACGGCGCCTGAGCTGAAGCCATACTCTCAAGCCTTTCGTCAATCTCTTCGGCTGAAGCCTCGGGATGCTCAAAAGCCGGAATAGTCTCTTCATAGCCTTTGGCATCAAAATTTGGCCTTGTAGAAATTTCTATCTCCACATCGATACCTGTATCTTTTTTTTCATATTTTTTGAAAATTGGCTGGCCGATAATCTGGGCAACGTCGATTCCTGCCTCTTTTGCGCCCTTATCCATAAATGCTCTGAGTGCATCCGCTTCTGCATCCTGAGACAACTTTTCACCATGCATTTTTTTCACTACGTGGGCGGGGACTTTTCCTTTTCTGAACCCGTCTACTTTCATCTCTTTGCCTGCTTTTACAGCAAGCTTATCGATATTTTCCGCTATCATACTGTTTTCTATCATACCGCTTACCAACACATTGGCATCATCTATTTTATTTACCGTAACTTTCACTACAATCCTTTTGCTTTGTTTGTATAATGCTGTGATTTTATCGAAATATTGATAAAAAACGAACTATAGCTAAAAATATGGCTATAATCTGTCATGCCAAAAGCCCTTGCACAAATCCATAAAAATATCCGAAATTGGTATCAAAAACACGGCCGGCTAGACTTGCCTTGGCGAAACACGCATGAAGCCTACCATATCTACCTCAGCGAAGTGATGCTTCAGCAGACACAGGTAAAGACTGTGCTTGAGCGTTACTATATTCCGTTTATTGAACGCTTCCCTACACTTAAAATTCTGGGTGAAGCACCACTTGATGAGGTACTCAAGATGTGGGAAGGGCTAGGCTACTACAATCGTGCCAAAAATCTTCATCTCACCGCCAGACTTACAGAAGCATTGCCCCACGAAATAGACAAACTTATCAAATTGCCCGGCATAGGAAAGAATACTGCGCATGCCCTTGCTGCTTTTGCCTTTGGGCAACCCGTACCCATCATGGAGGCAAATGTCAAACGCATTTTATGCCGATTGCACCGATTGGAAAATCCGGGCGAAAAGCAACTGTGGCAGATCGCCGAGAGGATGCTTGACCGGCTTAATCCTTTTGATTACAATCAGGCGATGATGGATATCGGTGCAACGGTCTGTCTGCCAAAAAATCCCAAATGCGAAATTTGTCCCCTTGTAGACCTCTGCGAAGGAAAAAAAAACCCTGATCTCTATCCCGCCAAAAGAAAAAGGGTTGCACCCCTCAAAACCCAAAATATCCTTGTGCGGGTCCGTGAAAACAAACTTGCCCTCATCCAAAGAAAAACAAAACTGCTGCACGGGCTTTGGGGATTTGAAAGCATCGACACCCCTCCTCCCGCCTCAAATTGCATTGGAGAGGTTTCACATGCCTACACACATTTTAAACTCCAATGCAAGATTTTTGTACACAACGAGTACAGTACCGGGCAAAGATTTTATTTCAATTCTAAAGAGATCAAAAAGCTCGCCATCTCCAAAATAGACGAGAAGATACTTAAACTCTTTTTGCTACAATGTGAAAAAGATTAATAATTACAGGTACGCATATGAATCAAGAAAAAGAATTTGAAGAGGCTGTCACCAAAATCCTTGAACTTTTAGGTGAAGATCCTCAAAGAGAAGGGCTGCTCAAAACACCGAACCGTGTAGTTAAAGCCTTGCAATTTTTAACAGAAGGGTATCATCAGGACCCCAAAGAGATCTTAAATCAGGCGCTTTTTTCCACAAGCAATGATGAGATGGTGCTGGTGCGCGACATTGAATTTTACTCGATGTGTGAACACCATATGCTTCCGATCATAGGCCGTGTGCATGTAGCCTATATTCCCGATGGCCAAGTTGTTGGGCTCTCAAAAATTCCTCGTATCGTCAATGTCTATGCCAGACGTTTGCAGATACAAGAACAGATGACCGAGCAGATTGCCGATGCCATTTTGGAAACGATCAAGCCAAAAGGTGTCGCTGTCGTAGTGCATGCCCGCCATATGTGCATGGAGATGAGAGGCGTACAGAAAATTAATTCCACGACGGTAAGCTCGGCTCTTCGGGGTCTTTTCAAAAAAGACGAGCGCACCAGAAGCGAATTTTATAATCTTATCAATACACCCACCCCTTCCAATTTTTAATCATACGTTTTCTTCTTGGGATTGACTTTGTTGATCCCAAATTCTATTTTATCGGAACAAACACTTTTTGATTTGAGGCAAATCAAGCTTATTTAATTTAATTGGGAGTATAATCGTCCTCTTTTATTTTTCATTTTTATGTTACTTTAAGAAAAATAGCGTAAGATGCAAGAAATTAATTCGGATAAAATTTGTCTTAATTAAAAAATAAACAAAAACTTTTACTATAAGCCAAATCAATAGTAAGAGGAATTAGAAACGGGTTTTTACTCACCCCTAACTAGAAAGGATTATTATGCGAGTCTACCTAGACAATAACGCAACCACTATTGTCGACCCCCATGTATTTGGAGCCATGGAGCCCTATTTTGTACAAAAATACGGCAATCCGAATTCCCTGCATGAGTTTGCAAGCGAAACACATCCGGCAATCAAGCAGGCTATGGAAAAAATCTATGCAGGCATCCATGCGCCCAAAGAAGATAGCGTGGTTATTACTTCTTGTGCAACAGAGAGCAATAACTGGGTACTTAAAAGTATTTACTTTCAATATATTCTTACAGGAAGAAAGAACCACATTATCCTCAGCGAAGTAGAGCACCCCTCTATCATTGCCACGGCAAAGTTCATTGAAAGTATGGGTTGCAGGGTTACCTATCTTCCGATCAACCACGAAGGCCTGATTGACCCCCAGAGCATAAGGGATAATATTACCGATAAAACCGCATTGGTTTCAGTCATGTGGGTCAACAATGAAACAGGGGCTATCTTTCCAGTGGAAGAAATAGGCAATATCTGTGCCGAGCATAAAGTACTCTTCCATACCGATGCAGTGCAAGCCATAGGAAAATTACCCGTAGATGTACAAAGCTTTAATGTTGACTACCTCACGATGTCGGCACATAAATTCCACGGGCCCAAAGGTGTCGGTGCACTCTATATGAAAAAAGGCAAAGAGTTGCTGCCGCTTTTGCATGGAGGCTCTCAAATGGGAGGCTACCGGTCGGGAACTCTCAATGTTCCGGGTATTATAGGTATGGGAAAAGCTATGGAGCAGGCGGTGGATGCACTTGATTTTGAGATGAGCGATGTTCGTCAAATGAGAGATGCCTTTGAAGATGAACTTCTTAAAATTGCAGATACATTTGTAGTCACACCCCGAGAGAAAAGGGCAGCCAATACCATCCTTATCTCATTTAGAGGAATCGAAGGCGAGTCAATGCTTTGGGACCTCAACCGTGAAGGAGTTGCGGCAAGTACAGGCTCAGCCTGCGCAAGTGAAGATTTGGAATCCAACCCTGTGATGGAAGCCATAGGGGCAGAGGCGGACCTGGCTCATACTGCTGTGAGATTTTCACTCAGCAGATACACAACACAGGAAGAGCTTGACTACACACTCGAGGTGGTCAAGCGAGCCGTTGTAAGACTTCGAGGTATTTCAAGCTCTTATGCCTATGCACCCGAAGGCTATAAAAGCGGACATTAATCTAGAGTACAACCGACATGGCACCTCTATACAAAGACATGATCAACCAAAAAGAAGCCTAGGCTTTCTTTAAGAAGAAACAATAAAGGAAAAAATTATGGGAATGGACAGTTTAATCGGCGGAACCATCTGGTCCGAATACAGTCAAAAAGTAACGGATTCAATGAACAACCCAGTACATAAGGGAGAGATAACCCAAGAGCAGGCAGATGCGATGGGAGCAAAACTTATCATAGCTGATTTTGGCGCTGAGAGTTGCGGGGATGCGGTAAGACTTTATTGGGCAGTTGATCCCGAAACCGACATCATCCTTGATGCTAAATTTAAAAGTTTTGGATGCGGTACGGCGATTGCCAGTTCCAATACAATGGTGGAACTATGCATCAGCAAAACCGTTGATGAGGCAGTTAAGATCACAAACATTGATGTAGAAAATGCCATGAGAGATACTCCGGATGTTCCTGCAGTGCCGCCTCAAAAAATGCACTGCTCGGTCATGGCCTATGATGTGATCAAAAAAGCGGCCGCACTATACAAAGGTGTGGATATGGCAAGTTTTGAAAATGAAATTATCGTTTGTGAATGCGCACGCGTCAGCCTGTCTACCCTTAGAGAAGTTATTCGCCTTAACGATCTTACGACTGTAGAGCAGATCACAGACTATACCAAAGCAGGAGCTTTTTGCAAATCATGTATCAGGCCTGGAGGGCATGAAGCAAAAGATATCTACCTTGTTGACTTGCTTGAAGAGTATGAAAAAGAAAAAATGGCCAAAGCAGCAGATGCTTCTGCAAGCGGTGCAGCTATTGATTTTGCCCAAATGACGGTTGTTCAAAAATTAAAGGCCGTGGATAAAGTAATTGATACCAATATTCGTCAAATGCTCATCATGGACGGTGGGGATATGGAGATTTTGGATATTAAAGAAAATGGCGCACATTTTGATATTTATATCAGATATCTTGGCGCCTGCAGCGGCTGCGCAAGTTCATCGACGGGTACACTTTATGCAATCGAAAATATTCTAAAACAGAAACTCGACGAAAATATACGGGTCCTTCCTATTTAATCTTACTCTGATCCTCGGCTTATGCCCGAGGACCTCATCTTCTAAAAAATCTTATAATACTTCTTATCGCGACAAACGGGATATAAACAACCAGCGTAAAAACCAATGGATGTATCGCGCCTATGCCATATGCTCCCGCTGTCGGCAATGCCATAGCATGCTCAATGGGATGGTCCATCCACTCTTTGAAGTGCATACCAAGCGCTAAAAATAGAAACAGCCCGATAAATATACCCAATTCTTTTTTCATCACAACTCCTTGAAAACAATCCCGTAATCATATCGAAAAATATACTTGCAAAAGCTATAATTGGGGCGGCAAAGAAGTCTATTGCCGACATTGTGTTCAATGTTAACTATTTTCTTATGCTCTAAATAAAATCATATTTCCAAAGTAAAACCCTGCGCAGGCTAAAACTCACGCTCAACTTCCGGCATGTTCTTAAAAGCATCACATGCCAAAACAGCCGCACCAAAAGAGGTCGTAATTTGCGGATATTCCGGTACAAATATCTTTTTGCCGAGTTCGTTTTCGATGGCATGAACCAGTCCGGCATTCAAAGCCGGTCCGCCGTCAAAATAGACATTTTCTTTGATGCCGACTCTTTTAACCAGCTTCACGATTCTTTTAGCAATAGAATAGTGAACCCCGGAAACAATGTCCTCGACACTATGGTTGCTCCCCAGCAGTCCGATGATCTCTGATTCAGCAAAAACAGCACAGGTGCTGCTGATCGAGAGCGGAGTTCCGGTTGATTTAAAATGATAGTCACTGAGCTCATCGACGCCTATCTCCAAATTCATCGCCACCACATCTAAAAATTTTCCGGTTCCTGCCGCACATCGGTCATTCATGGCAAAGTTAACCACATTACCTTCACTGTCTAGTGAAATCGCTTTGCTGTCTTGACCGCCTATATTGATAATCGTTTTTATCTCTCCGTATTCTCTTGCCGCCTCTTGCGCTCCGATCGCATTGGCGGTAATTTCACTGATGTTTTCATCTGCCTCTTTAAACAGTTTTCTGCCATATCCCGTTGCAACAGTATATGCGATGTCATCTTGGCTGATATGCAGCTCATCGAGCAAACTTTGCAAAGTTTCTTTGGCATATTTATAAAACATGCTCCCGCTTGCGTTGATTTTAAATCCAACCAAACGTTTATGTTCATCCGTAACAGTAATTTTGATCGCTGTCGAACCGATATCTATCCCTACAAAATAGTTCACTTTTTCATTCTCCGTCTATTTTTTAACGATTCTATAAATGCTTCCACCCTCGTACTAAGCTGTCCGCCTTGCGACGGACTGTAATCACTTTCCAGATAAATAATCGGGATTCCTTCTTTCTCCATCGCTTCAAGTACACTTCTTTGTTCCATCTCATATACAGTACATCCGGCAAATGCCTGATAAACCACCCCATCAGCTTTATATGCTCTTACTAATTGTATAACTCTTCTGATGCGGTCTTCATTTTTTGTAAAAATCGGGCAAGTACACGCTTTGAGATATTTATCCGATATAGAATCCATCATATCGTATATATTCCACTCATCTACGGCTACCATGTCATTAAACATCCTGTTTGAACTGCACGTTTCATCTGCGACTATGATGGCATCTGATTGTTCTACTATAAGAGGGATTTTATAGTTTGGAAATATAGGCGGCGAACCAGTGTAAACTATCCTTGGACTGGCTTTGCCTGATACTGTTATCTTTTCTTTTGCTCTTATTTCAAGCTCGCTTAGGAGTTTTTCAGTAGCTTCTATCCAATTGTCAATTTTGTCAAAGAAAAAAGCATTAGTTACCAAAAAAACATCCAATCCCAAAATTGGAACAAGCTCATTTTTTCTAAATTCTGATAATTTATGATAAAGTGATTGGGCATAGCCTATCTTTTTTATAGCATTTTTTAGACTTGTTCTGGTTAGTTTTTTGCCTTGGAATCTAGAGAGTTCTACTGCAAATTGTTTGACACTTCTTCTCCAGTATTCACGACTCGCTTCACTCTCTTTTGTTCTAGGAAAATCTATATCAATAAGTTTATATCCAAAACTCTCAATAGTAACACCTGCTTTTGTTTTTTGGTCGCAAGTAGTAGGAGAAAAAACAATATCCGGTTTATCAGTGAAATTTCCGGAAGCAAAATGTCCAACGGTTGCTTTTATAAGTGGACAAGCTTTTTGAGGCATAAGATCACTTCCTATCTCGTCATCCGTATAAAAGCCATTGCAAAGGCGTATAGGCACACCATCAAGTGCATAGATGATCTCAGATGGTATCTGGATGCACATGGTTCCTATTTTTGTTTTGTCATCATGTAAAGATTCATGTTTGCAATGAACTCTTTCAAATAGATCATAGAAATACTCCATACTAGAAATCGGCGCTTTGAAGTCTTCTCTTAAAGTATTTAAAAGCTTTATTGCTTCCATCGCCTTGTGTCTGTTTTGTTTTTCTTTCGGTGATTCTATGTTGTGATTTATATTATTCATGAGATTCCTTTTGCATATCCATTGCCATTCTTAAAATAAATCCCTCTTTTGAAGATTCAAATATTGTAATTCCAATAAAATTTGCCTCCAAACACCCATCTTCCGGACAAGCAGCTATGCATTTCAGACACAAAATGCAATCTTCGGTAACTAAATTTTTACTTGTCACATCATCTGCGATTTCCAAAATATCCATATCGCAAGCCCTATAACAATCGCCGCATTTAGTGCATTTGGCACCATCTTTGTAGAGCTTGAGAAGTGCCGGCTTGGAAAATATATACTGTAATGCAGCCATGGGGCAAAAGTAGCAAAAAAACCTCTTTTTGATAAATGAACCGACTAAAAACAGACCCACAATCATCATGCCCAGAATAGTCATGACCAAATCGGTCTTAGACGAAAAATCAATATAGAATTGATTAAAATTTCCAGTAAAAGCCGGGATTAGCATTCTGCCAGGGCAAATATCACAAAATGGCATAGATAGACCATTTGGAAGTTTTGGGAGTCCCCCAATAGAATTACTTATCATGACCGGAATTATCAAAAGAAGTATCAAAAGAATATATTTAATACTCTTTATCTTGCTTCTGTTTGCCCATGAGTACTCTGAAAATCTTATTTTTAGCTTTTCTCTTAATGCCGTAAGCCAATCTTGCATTGTTCCAAGTGGGCAAACAAAGCCACACCAGCCTTTGTTTAAGACCCAAAACCACGCTATAAACATGGCCAAAGAGATAAGAAAAGCATATCCTGCAAAACCCATAAATGTCTCCAGTGGATGCTTTAGATCATGCTGAAGCATTCCGACATAGCACTTTCCGCCGGTACCTTCCGAATTGTATACGCATGCAAAAGTGGGAAGCTTGTCTCCTAAATCAAGACCGACATAGCCTCCATACACTATAATCAAAAATGCAACTATCTGAAACCAAAAACGAAATCGTACAAGATTCATATTGTTTATTTTTCTTTTTAAATTGAGCAACTTTTCTCCTTAAAATAGATAATTCATACCAAAAAGGTAAGTTCGACCTGCTGCAGGGTAACCTATATGTACATCATAGTCTTTATCAAATAAATTTTCCACTTCTACATAAAACTTCATATTTTTATATCCATATTCAACTTTTGAATTAGCCGAAAAGTACCCTGGCAATACTTCTTTGTTTTTGTTATCATTAAACGATTCACTGACATAATAGCCACCAAGATTAGCTTTGAAATTTTTATATGTAGCATAAATATCTGATTGAATTTTATGTTTTGGTTTGGCCGGCAGGTATAGACCTGTATCATCATTTTTAAATATCAAATTTAGATATGAAGTATCTATATTGAGCATATCGTTAATCTTTACATCAAAACCAGCTTCATAGCCTTTTCTTGTGCTTGAAGTAACATTCTCATAAATATATATACCATCCGCATTATATGAACCACTGATACCGTCATCTATTTTGCTATAAAAAAGATTAAAGTTAGCACTTAAATTATCCGTAACTTTTATAGAGTTGCCGAGCTGATAATTTGTAGCTGATTCCATCTCTAGATCCGGATTGCCTTTGAGTGTACTGCTTTCGTAATATCTTTGTTTAAACGTTGGAGTTTTTGATGATCTGCTTATTTTCAAATCGGATCTGAAATCACCATTTTTATACATTAACCCAAGCTCGGGATTAAAAGAAGAACCAAATTCCGTATGAGAGTTCAATCGAAGACCTAAATTTATACCAAACTCGCCAAAATTTAAATTTTTAATACCATATATACCATATAAATTTTCGTTATGATCGCCACTATTTGTAGCTTCGGCACTTCTATTTTCAAAGTTTATTCCGACAATAGATTGACCCAAAAATGATAGATCACCATTATGTTTTATGTCAGTTCCCAAAGTTTTTGTTTTCAAAAAAGAGTCTATACTATAGTCGGGGTCCGTATTGAAATCTTCATTACAATTAAGATATCCACGACCTTCAAAGCTATCATTTTTTAGCAAAACCAAAGCACCAAAAGACTCTTTTTCATATCTTGCATTTAAAGTGGGTTTCGTTATTTTCCCGGTAGTGCCACCTTTGTCTGTTATATAATTTGTAGTAAAGCTTGTGTCTATATCTCGAAACAACAGCGTATTTAAATCTATCTTCATAGAATTAACCTCGCTATCTCCATTTAACCTATGGCCGTCACTTTTTTCATGATTTGCACCGAGTGATACACCAATACCATCAAATGATTTTCCTACATTTAAGCCATATTTGTTGGTATCCAGCGAACCCTTGGCAATGTCAAGTTTATTTACAAATGATTTGCCTGTTTTTTTTGAAGTTATCATAATGACTCCACCGCTTGTATTGTCCCCATATTGAGCTGCTCCAGCACCTTTGATTATCTCTATCTTTTCTAAATTATCAGTAGAAATTCCACCCAAATTTGCAGTCCCGGTAAGCGAGTCTGTCAATGGCCTGCCATCAAACAGCACTAAAACCTCATTTGTTGTAGAACCTTGTATACTTATAAAGCCATCGCTTGCTTTGACTCCGGGCAATTTATTTAACAAGTCTACAAGCATTTGAATGTTCATGGCTTTTATCTCTTGAGACGAGATAATTATGGAACCATTAGTTTGACCTATCTCATTTGCACCAAGCAAGCCGCAAAGCAAAACAGAGATGATGAGAGTTTTATTTTTCTTCAAACCAAATCTCCTTGGGAGTTTTTCGTTTTTTTCTCCGGTTGTAATACAGTCCCAAAGAAAAGACCAGCATGACACCTATGGCAGTTGCAAATCCCAAAAATTTTGATTCGTATTCAAGCGGAGATGAACCAAAAGAGAGAGGCATAGTCATTGTATATTCTGCAGCATGATACGCCTCCCCATTATAGGCACCCGATTCATTTACTTTATATACTGCCTCAATGACCATTTTTTCAGAATATTTTTCTTCTTTTTCTGTTTTAGCATATGTGTTTCTGGGGATTTCAAATGAGACAACTCCATCATCGGATGGTTTGATCACATTGGTCCATCCTGTCTCCATGGTTACTTTCAGAGGTATGTTTTTTTGAAGCTTTCCTTTGTAGTAAACCTTAAAGGGGGCAATGTCGCCTGAGTACAAACAGCAATTAATATGGTGCTTTCTGATCGGCCTTTCCATAATAATCTCAAACGGTAATTGCGCCAAAGGCTCTCTTCCATACTGAGAATCATTCGTTTTTCCACGTACCTCTTTCAATAAAGATTTGGCGATCTCTCCCTCTTTGTTATATACTCTGAGCGTTGAAAGCGTTACATGTAGTATCTCGTCCTGTACATATTTTTGTTCAAAAAATAGATGGTAGTTTCCTTTGTATAGAGGAGCAAAAGAGATTTTTTCGCCTTTGATACTCTGTTCAATAATTTTATTGTCCATATCTCTGATATACACTTTTGCATTTTTAAAATCACAGACAGTTTCACTACTCTGCAAATCACCATTTTTAATACTAAACTCTTTGTGCCCTGGCTCTCCAGCTTCTGTCGCACAGCAAGATTCCACTTTGATTTCTTCCAGCCAAATTGAGTTACTCCCAAAAAGGGGCAAAAAAGCCAAAAGTGCTAATATGGAAGTGGTTTTATGAAAATTATTTTTCATTTTCATACCGATCAGAAAGTCATTACTAATTCGGTTGTTATGTTTCTTCCCGGCAACAAATAGTACTGATAGATTGTTTCATCTGTCAAATTGTTAACTGAAATAGAAGCTTTTAATTCTTTATTTATCTGATATTCAATTTTTGCATTGCTCAACCAGTAAGAATCCCAGCTTCCGAACACTCCTCCCACATCCGGGGTATTCAATTCAGTAGAATACACGCTATCACTGTATTTCGTTTCGATCAGTCCTGACCAATTTTCGTATTTCGTTGAGAGTGCCGCGCTCCACATATGTGTTGGTGTTTGAACCAATTTATTTCCGATTGTCAAAGGTTCAGCATCGTTTTTGAGAACTTCAGAATCTATATAAGAATACGCCATATCAAGATTTAACCATGATGTGAGATTGGTATTCATGGAGAGTTCGATTCCTCTAACACGAGCTTCACCGGCATTTGCTTTTTCAACATGGGTAGCATCGATTGTCTTTCCATAAATCATATCTTCCAAAGTCGTTTGATAGAGTGACAAGACTGTTTTAAGATCAGAAGTAGGTCTCCATTCTCCCCCAATCTCATACGTTGTTGCGATTTCCGGTTTGAGATCAGGATTGCTTTGGTAGTATTTACCGCAGCAATAGAGTGTTCCGTACAACTCATAGTTATCCGGCGCACGGAATGATTTGCCGACAGAGGCGCGAAGCGTCACATCATCGATTGGCAGATACACCACTGAGAGTTTTGGACTGAACGCGCTGTCGCTTCTCTTGTCAAAATCATTTTGATAAGCGCCTGTACCTATTTTAAAATTGTTTCCTTGTGTTTCCCAGCGATCGTATCGACCGCCTAGATAAACGGTAAATGCATCACTCAGTGCAATTTCATCCTGCAAAAACACTGAACTGGCCGATGATTCTCCATACGCCCCTTCCGTAGCTGAACCAGTTATAGAATCTTCATCTCTCCAGCTTGTCAAAGTGTAAACTTTTCGATCAAGTTCGGTATTGCGTTGATTTATTCCAATTGTAAGATAATTGAAATCGTTGAAGGCAAAGGCTGTTTGCGCTAATACATCCAAAGCTTCACTGGGGTTGTCTTTTTTACTTCCGGGTCCCGAATAAAATGTAGCTCCTGTTCCTTTTTCATTATACCAGTTGCTAATTTCAGCTTTAGAAATTTCAAATTTTGTGTCGTATTCACCCCCAAAGAGACCATTGTATCCTGCAAAAGTACGGATGCTTCCGTTTTCAAGAGGTGATGTTGACGCGAAATCGGTCTCAGTAAGGCTTATTTTATTGCTTCCGTCTATACTCATACTAGTATTATTTACAACAGGATTTCCGCTTAAATCATAAAGGTAGGAATGGTAATCGCCTTGATCCATTTTATATACATTGTAAGTCACTCCCCCGTATATTTTAGATTTTGGGTCCAAATCGTAGTCCAATTTCAAAGTTGCATTGTTTTGTGTCCAAGCCATTTCCCCTTTATCGCCTACAATATACGCTGGCGTACCTGTTGCAGTCGTAGTCGGTATTCCTCCTGTCACAGGTGTTGTTCCCGCCGTCGTTCCGGGAGTTTTTACTACGAATTCATTCACATAACCCGTACGATCTTCTCTTCCAAAGCCAAGAACAACACCCAAACCGTTCTCATTTTTACTACGATGATATAGTGAAAAATCATTACCTTCTGCATCGCCAAACCCTTTTTTATAGCGGATCGTTGTTTCCGGTTTTGATGATTTTTTGGTGATGATATTGATAACACCGCCGATTGCATTGCTTCCGTACAGCGAAGAAAAAGCGCCGGGTACAACTTCGATACGTTCGACATCGTCTGTCAATACTGTCCTAAAATCAACTTTGCTAGAGAATCCATCCACCAAAGGTACGCCATCGATTAAAACAGCTGTTCGTGATGCATTCATCCCGCGAAGCGTGAAAGTCCCGGATCCCACCCCTTGGCTCATCTGACCGTTCATCGGTGTTCCCATGCTCAACCCCGGAACCATCAGTAATGCATCACTAACTCGGGAAACATTTCTCTGTTTCAACTCAGCATTTGAAATAACGGTAACCGAAGCAGGTGAGTCAGATGATGCCTGTTCTGTTTTTGTAGCTGTTACCGATATGTCCCCCAAATCAATACTTTCAGCCATAGCGTTAGTTGTGCCGATGGCAAATATAGCCAAAGCGGACAATGTAATTGTTTTCATTTTTTTTCCCTTCTTTGTGTTTTAAACTGACAACAAGAGGCTTGATGAAGAATAATATAATATGGTTTACGTTACATTCGTACATAGTAGTATTTATTGTTAGAATCCGCGTAATATCAGTATTATTTTATGAATTAAGCCTTCTTATTAATAAGAGTATAAATATAAATTGTTAATTTAATGTTAAGCTTAAGAAATATTTATCATAACTAGAAATTAACATTTTTTGTATTGAGCTCGATACCCATTCTTTTTGCAAATCCTTCTTTTGTGGAACTAAAGACTCTCATATTCAAAATATCCACATGCAAAGCATCATCTTCGGGGCAAGCCGCGACACATTTCATACAGAACATACAGTCATCCCTTAGGATATTTGTGCTTGTTACGTCATCGGCGATATCTTTGATTTGCATATCGCACACTTTATAGCAGTCTCCGCATTTTGTACATTTATCCCCATCTTTTCTAAGTTTTAAAATAGCCAGATCAGAAAAAGTATAATGCAGTGCGCTCATGGGACAAAAAAAACAAAAGAATCTTTTTTTGATAAAACTTCCTACAAAAAATACTGCGGCAAACAAAACTCCGATCGTCGTTAAAATCATCGCGGCAATTGAAGAAAAATCTATTGTCCACTGGGAAAAATCACCTACAAACATGGGAGATATGACTCTTGCCGGACATATTTGACAAAAAGCCCCGGACCATTCTCCCCCCAAAACTCCAATGCCTATAAGCAAAGGGATAAAAACGACGATTGCTAAAAAAATATATTTGATTTTTGACAATTTATCAAACTGGGGTTGAGAATAGGTACTGTATCTGATCCCCAGTTTTTTTCTCAATGCGGTTATCCAGTCCTGCAAGGTACCAAATGGGCATGCATATCCGCACCAAGCTTTATTTAAAACAACAAACCATCCGATAAAAGTCAACAGCCCGATAAATACAGAAATAGCCGCGGCTCCAAAAAGCACATTTGCCGGCATTGCAAGCTGATGCTGCAAAGGCATGAAATAACAGGTTGCCCCCGTTTCACTATTGTACGGACAGGCAAATATCGGGATGCTTGAGCCAAAATCTATAAAAACATATCCCCCGTATGCAAAAAGTATAAACATAACCAGCTGAATCCAAAACCTAACCTTGTTTAAGGGCATATTGTTGATCATATTTTTTATTTTATTTTTCATCATATCTAACTTCTGCAAATGGTTTTGTTCTGTTTCTTCTGAATCTGTATGCAACAAAAGATGCCAACAATAGTATTAAAATAGCAATAATCAATCCGTCTTGATAGGATTTATATTCACTCTCATTTGGATAAAAAGAGAGAGGGTATGTAAGTGTATATTTTATTTTGCTATAGTCGGCTCCATCCAAAACACCTCCGACATCATCTGTATACGATAAGGATACCAGCAGCATTTCTTTGTGTCTCTTGTCAAATTCCGGCCATTTTGGAAAATAGTCTTTTATGATATTAAATGCTGCGACCCCCTCTTTGTCTGTCTTTAAATCCCTTGTCCAGCCTGTATTTATAAATACTTTTATATCAGCATTGGCCAACGGCTTGTTGTTCAAAATGGCTTTGAATCTTAAAAGATCCCCGCTCGAATGGGTATAAAAAAAGCTGTCCTCTTTTTTGTCTCTCAATCTAATCAAATCTATTCTGTTTTTTTCCGCGATAAACGGTTGGCTTTTGTGTGCCTCATAGATATCAGTAAGCCCATGGCTTCCATTCAAAAATTCCAACTTTGCGCTTTTGTAATACAATGTATTTTCTTTAACCGTCGAATGATTAAAAAACAGATTATAATAACCGTTATGCGGCATTTCAAAACTATAGGCAGCGCAATTGTATTGAAGAGCAGATTTGACAGGTTTTTCTTTGTTAAATGTATCATACAGCAACAACTCCCCCTCCAGCTTTCCGACACACTCATTTTGTCCAAAATTCTCACCATAAACCAGCCATACTTTTTGCGTGGGTGCCGCCATTGGATTGCCGCCATACATCCTGGCATGAGAACCTTTTGATGTTGCTTTTGGATCACTGCAGGTAAAATAGATCAAATCGCCGGCTTGAATGCTATTTTTAAAATCCAAAATCTCTCCGCCATTATCCTCGGGCTGCGAGGAAGATGTTACATAGGAGGGCCTTTGCGCCATGCTTTGCCCTCCCATATGATGGGAATGATCTGCTGCTTTGACGCCATACACTTTAAATACATACCCTCGATAGATATTGATCCCTA
>JAUPLS010000059.1 GCA_030836805.1 Campylobacterota bacterium
AGGAGGACCATTTGCATCTGACATGGGTTTTTTTAGGCGAAGTGAAAGAAGCAGAACCCGTCATCGAGAGGCTCAGCGGCATCACTCCTTTAGAAAGCGAAGTGGGCGTAGCTGAACTTGGGTATTTCGGCAGGCCGCCGAAGATATTTTTCGCCAAAGCGGAGGAAAAAATACTTTACTATAAAGCCAGAGAGTTTAAAGCTACGGGTTTTGACATGTATCGCTTCAAGCCGCACATCACACTGTGCCATATCAAAACTATACATAACTACAAAGCCTACAAAGAGATACTCAATCATTACCAAGATAAAATATTGGGATCCGTACTTCCTCAAATTTCACTCTATCAAAGCACATTAAATGAAAAAGGTCCTTTATATAAGTGTATATTTGACATAGAAAAGCCCATAAAGAATACTGATTTTTAAAAGATTTTCATAGATTCGTACAAAATCGGCTTAAAGACTTTGGATGTAAATACGTAGATTCTCAGGCTAAACCCGAGAATGAGAAATGTATTAAAAAATCATCCCGTCAACAGGCGATGAAGCCGTCGCAAACGGTCTTTTTGGGATTCTGCCGGCTAGATAACTCATACGTCCTGCCATAACCGCGTGTTTCATCGCTTCTGCCATCAGGATAGGATTTTTTGCGCCCGCAATGGCGGTATTGGTCAAAACGCCATCTGCACCCAGCTCCATTGCTACGGCTGCATCCGAGGCACAGCCTATCCCTGCATCTACGATGACAGGCACACTGACCGCTTCGCGGATAAAATGGATGTTGAACTTATTTTGGATCCCTAGTCCTGAACCGATAGGGGATGCCAAAGGCATCACCGCATGCGCTCCGGCATTTTCAAGTCTTTTTGCCATAATCGGATCATCACTGGTGTAGGCCATGATAGTAAACCCGTCTTTTGCCAATACCTCACACGCCTTGATTGTCTCGATAACATCAGGATAGAGTGTCTTTTGTGTGTCCCCAATGACTTCAAGCTTGATGAGATCAATTCCAGTGGCTTCACGGGTAAGCCTAAAAAGCGTGATTGCATCTTCAGCGGTAGTGCATCCTGCTGAATTTGGAAGAAACTTAACATTGGTGTTTTTAAAGTATGTCATCAAATTTTCTTCTTCGGGATTGGTTATGTTTACGCGTCTTACGGCTACTGTGATCAATTCACTTCCGCTCGCAAGTGTAGCATCCAAAGTGGTTTGAAAACTGTCATATTTTCCAGACCCCACAATCAGCCTGCTGCCAAATTCATATTTCCCAATTTTTAAAATATCGCTCATGGTACATTCCTTCTATATAATAATCTTTATGGGTTATAACACACCCTGACTTAAAACTTTTCTTATCGCTTCTGCGAGTGCTTCTTTTTCTATCCTGCGTATTTTTTTATCATAGCAATTAAAATCAAGCCCTTCTTTGGCGACCTCTTTTTGCAAGATAATCTCGCCGCCATCCAGTTCGCTGCTTACCCAATGCACACTTACCCCCCCTGCAGAAAAAGTGTCATTGTAGCTTTTTTCTATAGCATGAAGCCCTTTGTGCCTAGGAAGCAACGAAGGATGCAAATTGATCGCACGGATGGCCTCCGTAAAAACCGGGGTTAAGATACGCATAAATCCCGCAAGCACAGCAAGGTCTGCTGCGTAGGGTTGGAGTCTTTGCACAATAGCCGCATCAAAAGCTTCTCTACTCTCAAAATTTTTTGAGTCCACCACTTCAAGCGGAATGCCGGCTTGATGGGCTATCTTTATCCCTTCCGCTTCTGGATTGTTTGTTAGAGCTACAACCACTTCAAACTCTTGACGATGTAACATCTTGACAATATAGGAAAAATTACTTCCCTTGCCGCTAAAAAGTACCGCTATTTTTTTCTTCATGGTGGCATTGTGGCATAAAAGTAGTAATAAATGGCTAAGAAAACTCCAGCCTGCTCAGCTCATCTATCAAATCCGTCGGCAGCATTGCATAACTTGCCCCTGTATATTTTTTGGCTGCAAGGACAAGCGCTAACGAGCCTTGTATCGCAGCATCTATGGCGGTATAACCTTGCGCAAGCAGCGACACAATCAATCCGCTAAGCACATCCCCGCTGCCCCCTTTGCTTAATTTGGAACAACCAAGCGGATTGATATAGAGTTGCTCTTCTTGCATGATAAGTGTATTGGCTCCCTTAAGCAAAAGCGTCACATGAGGATATTTGGCATTGAAACGGCGCACCATCTCAAAACGTTTGGCTTGGACTTCCAAAACGCTTAACTGTTCACCGGTGAGTATCTTCCATAAGGCGACAAACTCTTTGGGATGCGGCGTGATAACTATTTGACGATCTTTTTGTTCTAAAACATCAAGCAACCTGGGGACATATAATGCATCCGCATCCAAAACGATAGGCAAATGGCTTTTGATGACGTATTGTGTTAAAAATTCATCTTCAAAATAACTGCCAAGGCCCATACCGATCCCGATGGCCGATGCATTTAAAGGAACTATGCTTGCAGCCATAAGATAGGGGGGATGCGTGATAGGCTCATGTATCACCAGCGTTGTCAGACCGGCTCCGTAACGTGCTGCCGCCATCCCGGCAATGACTCCTGCCCCCTCTTTTTCCCCGCAAAAAAGAACTGCATGTCCAAAATCACCTTTGTGGGTAGACTGGATCTTTCTGCTTGGCGCTTTGAGGTCGCTTGTTTCAAGCAAAAAGGCCTGACTTTGTCCTTCGTAAAATGAGTGGCTTACTCCCAGGTCGATCTTTTTTACTTTGCCTACGGTATCTTTGCTCTCATCTAAATACAAAGACTCTTTGTGTGCTCCCATTGTCAAAGTTGTGTCTGCTTTGAATGCAAGAGGCATAAGTCGCCCATTTTCTGCGACTCCGGTTGGCACATCACAGGCAATTTTGTATCCCTTGAAACTGTTAAGTTGATGAAGAATATGTTCGGTTTTTGGATCAAGTCTGCGGTTGAGCCCCGAACCAAAAAGCGCATCAACAATCACATCGGAATCCTCCAGCTGATCTGCGCTTCTTATCCCTAGACGTTGGGCCCTATCCATTTGCAATTGTGCCATTTTGGATTTCAACACGAAGGGAAGATACAGTATCACTTTGTAATCACCATGCAACAAGCGGGCCAAAGCGATACCATCTGCACCATTATTCCCTGACCCTGCCGCGATAAGCACGGATACTCCTTTTGCAAAATGTCTACGAATATACTGCTCCATTCCCATAGCGGCATGTTCCATCAAAATATCTTCACTTAGCCCGTAGACATCATAACATTTTCTGTCCATCTCATAACAATTTTGATATACTTTTTGCATGATTCCTCCTCGCCATCTTGTTTATTTTATCATAAATTAAACCTATCCTGGTATAATTGCACACTTTGTTTTAACTCTTTTAAAAACTTGAAAAATAGGCTTTGTCTTTTTTAAGAAGAAGAGAAATCAATAACAGAAGGGGGGTGCCATTTATGCCAGGAATTCATCTTAGTTCACGTGATTCTTTTGATGATGCTTATAGAAAATTCAAAAGACAATGCGATAGAAACCTTATCGTTACAGAAGCTAGAGCAAGACAATACTACGAAACAGCTACTGAAAAGAAAAAGAAAGAAAAAATTGCTACACGCAAGAAAATCCTTAAAAAACTTTTTATGCTCAGAAGATTTGAGTCTAGACTGTAGTTATAGTATGGCAAATGGGAAAATCCCATCTTGCCTATAACGACGCTAAATTTTCTCGACAATACATCCTTTCATCAAATTACTCAATAATAACCTCAGAAAATTTATCAACTCATTAGAGATTATCCAACTTTTTGCTAGAATCTTATCATTAAAATTATCGTTCTTTCTGGACGAATATCCAAAAAGGTTTCTCATGACATTTACATCTCCATTACAAAATAATGCAATTAAAATCATGCTTCTAGGAAGCGGTGAGCTCGGCAAAGAAGTAGCCATAGAAGCGCAAAGATTGGGCGTAGAAGTGATCGCTGTTGACAAATATGAAAATGCGCCTGCACACCTTGTCGCCAACCGTTCCTATGCAATTAACATGCAAGACAAAGAGGCTGTGCTTTCGCTGATAGAAAAAGAACAGCCCACCTTTATCCTTCCCGAAGTGGAGGCTATCAGTATTGATGCGCTTTTTGAAGCAGAAAAAAGAGGCTTTCATGTCATCCCCAACGCAGAAGCGGTTAACAAAACAATGAACCGTAAAAATATCCGTGTATTTGCGGCAGAAACCTTGGGACTTAAAACCAGTAACTATACATTTGTGACAACCCTTGAAGGATTGAAAGAAGCTGCGGCCGCCATGGGATTCCCGTGTGTGATCAAACCGGTCATGAGTTCATCAGGGCACGGACAAAGTATCGCAAAAACCCCTGAAGATATCGCAAAGTCATGGGAAATAGCCAAAGAGGCACGCGGAGATGCCAGCGAACTCATTGTTGAGGAGTTCATCCCCTTTGATTATGAGATCACCCTGCTTACCGTACGCAATGAAACAGGCACTACTTTCTGTGAACCGATAGGGCACATACAGCAAGACGGCGACTTTATCCTTTCATGGCAACCCATACAAATGCACCCCGAAGCACTCAAAAAAGCACAGCAAATTGCCAAAACTGTGACAGATGGGTTGGGGGGTCGCGGGATATTTGGCGTAGAATTTTTTGTTAAAGGCAATGAAGTCTATTTCTCAGAACTCTCTCCCCGTCCACACGATACAGGAATGGTTACCCTTATTACCCAAAGCCAAAGCGAATTTTCTCTTCATGTCAGAGCTGTGCTTGGTTTGCCTCTTGATTTTATCTTTTATGGTTCGGGAGCATGCGGGGCATACAAAGCAAAAAATGAAAGCCGCAGCCCTGTGCTTGAAATTCCTGCTAATGCTTTTGCGAAAAACAGTTTCGTAAGGGTTTTTGGCAAGCCAGAGTCGCATAGAGGTCGTCGTATGGCAGTTTCACTTGTACTGGATGAAACAGAAAAAGCTAAACACAGAGCCAGAGAGATCGTAGACAATATTACTGATCATTAAAAGAATGTACACATCGTACATGCTCTTAAAGGAAAATAAACTATGCAAAAAATCGTTATTCTTGATGCAAAAACGTTAGGAGACGACCTTGATCTCTCTTTGTTTAATAGATTTGGAGAAGTTGAACGCTACGAAACGACAGACGCCTCAAATATCCTGCAGCGCATTAAAGATGCTAATATTGTTATCACCAACAAGGTAATTATCACCAAAGAGACGATGGAGAAAACACCATGGCTCAAACTAATTTGCATCGCTGCAACCGGCATGAACAATGTTGACCTTGAAGCAGCAGCACAAATCGGCATCGAGGTTAAGAATGTCTCGGGCTATTCGACGCGGTCGGTCATCCAGCACACTTTTGCGATGACACTCTACCTACTGGAAAAACTCCCCTACTACGATATGGCAGTTAAAAGTAAAGCATGGAGCCATTCGGGACTCTTTACTGATGTCTCCCATCCTTTCTATGAAATTGCAGGCAAAACATGGGGAATCATCGGTCTTGGAGAGATCGGAAGAGGCGTAGCCAAGGTAGCTGAAACATTCGGTGCAGAGGTTTGCTACTTCTCCACCTCGGGAACAAACAATAATGCGCCTTATTCACAAAAAAGTCTGCAAGAATTGCTAAAAACCTGTGATATCGTCTCTATTCATGCGCCGCTCAATGATGCCACCAAAAATCTCATCAACGCTTCCAATCTGCCCCTGCTCAAAGAAAACGCCATCCTGCTCAACCTCGGACGCGGCGGCATCGTCAATGAAGCAGATCTTGCTGCCGAGATGGAAAAAAGAGCGATTTTTGCAGGGCTTGACGTAACGGCCATCGAGCCGATCCCTATAGACAACCCCCTCCTTCATATCGAAGCACAGCAGAGGCTGCTTATCACTCCTCATATCGCGTGGACGAGCAAAGAAGCAAGGGTTAAGCTTTTGGAAGGTATTGTCAAAAACATTGAGTCCTTTTTAACAAAAGAAGGGATATAAAAACGAATCTCATTCCCAACGTCATCGTTGGGAACGCATATAGAGTTCACCAATAGTCATAAAACTTGTTTTCTTTCTACTTTTTTAAAAGGTAGAGCCGTGACAGTAAATAAAAACCTTAGGATGGAGGATTGTTACATGGTTGATGTACTCATTATCGGCGGCGGCGGCACAGGTCTGAGCGCTGCCCTAACGGCAAAAAAAGAAGGGGCTTCGGTACTGGTGGCAGGTAAAAGCTATCCGACTGCGTCACAGACCTCCATGGCACAGGGCGGTATGAACGCCGCATTGGGTAATGCGGGAGAAGACCATATCGCTTCACACATTGCCGATACCGTTAAGTCAGCACATGGCATTTGCAATGAGCACATGGTACGCAAAATGTGCTCCGATGCCCCCGGAGCGATCAGGTGGCTTGAGGAACTTGGCGTACCTTTTTCTCGTCTAAATAACGGCAAAAGCGGCATAGAAAATGTCGCACAGCGTCAGATGGGAGGCGCATCGGCAAAACGCGCCTGTTACGCTCAGGATTACACGGGGCTGAAAATCCTTCATACTCTCTATGACAACTGCCTCAAAGAGGGGATCAATTTTCTGGATGATCACTTTCTGCTTAACCTCATCACCCAAGATGGCACTGTCAAAGGGGCGATATTTCTGGATATCCGCAGCGGAGAAGTTATGCAGGTCAATGCCAAATCGGTGGTGATCGCCACAGGAGGTTTCGGTACGCTGTATCACGGCTACACGACCAATGCCTACGGCTCCACAGGTGATGGGATAGCTGCAGCATTGCGTGCCGGCGGTGCGGTCAGCGACATGGAGTTCGTGCAGTTTCACCCTACAGCACTCAAGCACTCCGCCATTCTCCTCTCCGAAGCGGCGCGTGGAGAGGGAGGCTACCTGCTCAACTGCAAACAGGAACGTTTTGTCGATGAACTCCTGCCGCGCGACGTGGTGGCAAGGGCGATTTTTGCAGAGTTTGAAAAAGGCCATGAGGTGTTCCTCGATGTACGCCACCTTGGCAGAGAAAAACTTCTCGAGCTGCTGCCCCAAGAGGTAGAGCTTTGCCGACTGCATGAACATGTCGATCCGGCCACTCAGCTTATTCCCATCAAGCCGGTTGCCCACTATACCATGGGAGGAATCGATGTCGACGACGCGCTGGAGGTTAACGGTATCAAAGGGTGTTTTGCAGCAGGAGAATGCTCAAATGCCAAGATCCACGGCGCCAACAGGCTTGGCGGCAACTCATTGCTGGAAATCATCACTTTTGGACGGTTTGCCGGGGCAAACGCGGCCAAGCATGCCCTGTTTGCCCGCTCCACCCCTGCAGACGATGCCCGGCTAAAAAAAGACACAGCCCACATCACACATATCTACGCCCGGGAGCATGTGGTAAACTTCTATGAGGCCAGAGAGAGACTGGGAAAACTCTTCTATGACAAAGTGGGCATCGTACGGGAAAACGGCAAACTGCACGAAGCGTTGGATGAAGTGATCGCCATGCAGGCAGTGCTTCCCAAAATGGGCATCAAAGACCGGTCCAAAGAACACAACCAAAACCTCGTAGAGTTTTTGGAGTTTTCCAATGCCCTGCTGCTTGCTCCTGCGGTGATCTCCGCGGCCATTGCCAGGAATGAAAGCCGCGGTGCGCATTTCAAACGGGGATTTGAGTTTGAGGATGATGAAAGATTTAAGAAGCATATTGTATTGCAGTGGAAAAATGAGGAAACTCTGTGACTGTTAAAAGACTTTCTAATATTAAACTGCAAATGGCATATCTTGATAGCGTCAGCAATTTGCATTTTCTTTTTTTTGGTTCGTTCTTTTTCTTTATTGCATCGGCAAAGAAAAAAAATGAGCGGAACAAACAGATTCTTTCTCTACTTTTTTTAGAAAAAAGTAGGCAAAAAAGCGTCTTAGCTCTCGAATCGCTTCGCTTTCAAGGTCGTTCACTAAGACAATGTTTTTATTTAAAAGGTAGGATGAAATGAAGATAAAAGTATTTCGCAGCCAAACCAATACTCACCAAGAATACGCCCTCCCCGAAGGAGAAACCACCCTCCTCAAGGCCCTCATGCATATCAAAGCCACACAGGATGCCACACTCACATTTGCAGCCGGATGCCGCGCTTCGGTATGTGGCACATGCGCGGTGCGGGTCAACGGCAAAGAGCAGCTCTCCTGCTCCTGCAAGGTTAAAGACGGCGACCTCATCGAACCATTGCAATACCATCCCGTGCTTCGCGACCTCAAAGTGGACAAACAACCTGCCAAAAAGACACTCTATTCTGCCACCGCATGGCTGCACAGCTTCACCGAAGCGGCGCAAAACCACGCCGATGAAAAACGAAGCGAAAGACAGACAGACTGCATCCTCTGCGACAGCTGCTACTCCGCCTGCCCGGTCATGGCAGTAAATCCCGACTTCATAGGCCCCTTTGCCCTCACCCGTGCCTACCGCTATAGCGTGGACAAACGCGAAGCGGATGTCAAAGGGATCGTAGATGCTATCCAGTGTAATGGCGTATGGGATTGTACATTATGTGGGGAATGTACGGCTGCATGCCCTAAAGGGATCGATCCGAAAATGGATATCATGATGCTAAGAAGCGCTTCGGTACAACAAGGATACGCAGATCCCTCTTTTATCACCCAAAGTTTTGGTGCACCGGATTTTGGAGGAGGATTTGGTTTTGATCCGAATGCCGGATTTTAGGCACAGTGTTTATTTGTAATTTTTACGCTTTTACACGAAAGACAACTTTTTACATACTGGCTAAATACATTAATTTTTGTTTGAAAATGCCTCAAAAAACATTCCGATCACTGCACCGACCATTAAAAGATGCCCTGTCACCTTGGTTACCCCTGAGATCAAAGACTCATATGCCATCACGCCCAGTGTACTGAAGATGTAATGAAAATCATGCATCGCATCCACACCTAGAAATGACTTGTGCGCAGAAAGGATAGCCCCTTCGTGAGCAGTGGACATATACCATGCTGTGTGATCCATCGAGATGCCCAGTATAAACAGCCCGGCAAAAAATGCCATCATATTGCCCTGTTTTTTGTAGTAGTATGCAATGCCAAGCGGAAAGCCCCATTGAAGCAGCGTACCCATCGCTATCATGATAAACTGCGGACATGGGAGGATATAGCATACTCCATGCCCGCCTTCATGTACGATACCGAGCGTCTGCACGATGATGAACCGGTAGATGGTAAAAAGGTACTCCGTTACACTTGCGATTTGATGCGGCGCGCTCTCGTAGGGTTTGTAGTTTAGATAAAGCAGAAAAAACAGAGTGAAAAATACCAAAGCCGTCTTTTTGGCATTGAAAGTAGGCTGACGCTCTTGCTCGGGCTTCTTTTTGGAAAAGAGGTAGGAAAATTTTAGTTTGTTCATCTTATCGCCTCGTTTTGCAAGGCGGGTTTGCTAACCCACCAATCAACGATAGTCATCCATTCAAACATTTTTCTCACCATAACCCAAAAGGTGGGTTGAAAACCCACCCTATGGCTATATCTCTCTTGGATCGACGATCTTGCCGGCAATCGCCGAAGCCGCCGCCACAGCCGAATTTGCAAGATAGATCTCGGATGTTCTTGCTCCCATGCGGCCTACAAAATTACGGTTGGTTGTCGCAACACATCGCTCACCGTCACCTAGGATACCCATGTATCCCCCAAGACATGCGCCGCATGTAGGAT
>JAUPLS010000060.1 GCA_030836805.1 Campylobacterota bacterium
AATTTTTGATATGCGCCTAAAACCATTTTGCTCATACCAAAAAAAGAACATCTTTCCTGCTCAAATGCTTTAATGGCTTCTTCGTTGGCTGCATTGACCACGACGCCAAGATGAGGATGGGCTAAAAGATGCGTTTTAATCTGCCAGATAGGATAGTGTTCTTCACAGATAGGTAAAAATTCTATACTCCCTATTTTTAGTAGATCGGTAGGGGGTAAAATAGGCTCATGGACTTCACCCATTAAAGCAAAGGCAATAGGCAGTTTCATATCCACCCCTGCAAGGTGTGCAGTCGTAGAGCCGTCTTTAAATTCCACGAGAGCATGAATAATGGATTTTTTTTCTATCACCGCATCAATTTGTGCCGTATGAAAAAGCCATTTAGCCTCTAGAAGCTCAAAGAGTTTATTGGTCATGGTAGCAGAATCGATGGTGATTTTGTTTCCCATGGACCAATTAGGATGCTTGAGTGCATCGGCAAAAGAGGCAGATGCCATCTTTTTAGTTTCCCATTCTCTAAAGGCACCACCGCTTGCAGTGATATAGAGTTTGGAGGGGGGTCGTTCATTGATGAGGTACCACAGCCCAAAATGTTCACTGTCTATGGGGGTAATGAGGGAAGTATCGATAAATTCACCCCCAACAACAAGTGATTCTTTGTTGGCAAGGGCTACTTTTTTGCCAAGCATAGTCGCTTTTATGGTGGGGGCCAATCCTATGTAGCCTACAAGGGCATTGACAATGGTCTGACTTTGTGACATTTCAATGAGCTTTAAGATCCCCTCTTCCCCGCAAAGCACATGGGGGTGATGAACCTTTTTTCTATCGCTTTCGTTTGCAATGGCAACGATTTTGGGTTGATGTGTTTTGATTTGTGTATTGAGCAGATCAATATTGTTTCCGGCCGCCAGCGCTTCAACTTGGATCTTGTAGCGCTGAGCAATAAGAAGCGTATTGACGCCTATAGAACCTGTAGAGCCAAGAAGAACGATACTGGACATGTGAGAATTACAGAAGCGATCTTAGGGCAATAACCATAATGACGGCACCAAAAAGATATCCATCTATCCTGTCCAATATCCCTCCGTGTCCCGGGAGAAGATCTCCACTATCTTTTACTCCCGCTTCACGTTTGAGATAGCTCTCAAAGAGATCCCCAAAGACTGAAGAGACAGAAGTTGCCAAGCTAACAATAAAGGCTACTCCCCAATCTACCACATATAGCCCGGCAAAACTGCCTGCTATAGTAGCCACAACCACTCCGCCAAATACTCCTTCCAATGTTTTATTGGGCGAAGTATCAGAAAATTTGGTTCTTCCTATCGCTTTGCCCGTAAAAAAAGCACCTATATCAGTGAGTGCTACTGTAACAAGCAGCCAAAACATTGCAACAATACCGAAATCTTCATAAAGGATAAGAAAAAAAAGTATCCCGCTGACAGGATAGAGAAACGGCAGCAGCAACCTTTTGTCAAAATTATGAAAATAGGCAAGAGAAGAAGCAAAAATAACAGCCATGAAGAAAAAAAGATCATCGGGGTTTGGGTAAAAATAGGCAACAATCCATAATACCAAAGCCCACACATACATAGAAGGGGCGGTGAGGCTGAAAAGCTTCATTGCTTCATAAAATGCAAAGATATAGATAAATCCCAAAAATGTCCACATCACAAAAAAGCTGTCGATCCAGCCTATGAATCCTACAAGTGCTAGTAAACCGATACCTGTGAGCCATCGCTCTTGGTAGTCTGTAAAAATTTTAGTCATCGTTCAGCTCCTCCCTTTGAGAATTTAATGATTATACCATGCATTGGATTATAGGGTACTTCTAACCAGGTTAAATTCTGATCTCCACCCCTTCTTTTGTAACACGAATGGTTTGATACTGATTGTATAGTACATTTGATCCTTCTTGGATTTTTACAAATTTGCGTTTGGTATAATCGACTTCATAATCTCCGGGGTTTTTAACAGAAAAATCCACACAGAGTTTTGCTGCGGCTTCGATAATGCTTTGGGGGAGATTTTGTTTGTCTGTTCTGATGATGACATGAGAAGAAGGAAGGTTTCGAACGTGCATCCATATATCGTTTGCCTTGGCAAGCGCGAGAAGTTTTTGATTTTCATTACTGTTTCTTCCTACGAAGACTTTATGGCCTTCTATCCAGAAAAGTTCTCCCTCTTTCAACCTCTCTTTTTTACGTTGTGCTTTGCCCCGTTTGGGCACAAGAAGCTCAATCTCATAAGGTTCTTTGGCTTGTTCAAGTGCGTAATAAATATTATCATAAAATGTTTTTTTGCTCTCAAGGTTTTCTCTTTCAATATGAATATTAACCGCTTTGTTCTTGGCGCGTTTTGCAAGATTAAAAAAGTAGTCGCCCATACGGGTTACTTTGATGCCTTGAGGCAGTTCTATGCTTATCTCCCTGCCTTCAAAATCACAGGTTTTAAGCTGGGTATCGTAGGGCTTGATCTGGTAAAGATTTGCCAGTATGAGGTTGGCATAATCTTTATATTTTCTTTCTTCTTCTTTCAGTTTGGTTTCATCAGGAAGTTGTGTTAATATCTGGGCAAGTTTTTTGCTTTTTTTTGCAATGAGGGAGCATTTTTGTTTTTTTAATTCCAGAAGTCTTTTTTCTTGTGTTTGTCGATATTTTTCTTCAAGAAAAATATCGACATCCGGTATCTCTTTCGTCGTTGCTTGTTGTTTAAAAGGAGGAATTGCAAGGAGTTCTATGCCTGGACGGATCACACGAAATGAACTGTTGCTGTCTATATGTCTGAGTGCCTCAATGATGACTTCATTGCCGTCCAAAAGTATCGCATTGGTATTTTTGCCTGTAAATTCCATCTGCAGACAAATAATCTGGTTTTTGTAGCTGCTCTTTGGGATAACACTCAAGCGTAGGATTCGATCATGGCTTGATGCTTCAACGCGAAGAAGCTTGGCTCCCGATAGCAGGTTGTGAAGAAGTGCATCAAAGGGAGCATTATATCCTTGAAGCGGTCTTTGTGAAGGAGCCTTATAGATAAAGCTGTGCCCTTTTGTGAGATTAAAAAAGTAGCTTTCATTTTTATCAAATGTGAGTTCCAGGGTATTGTCTTCCACGCGTCTTGCGCGGCTAATAAAGGCAAAATCATTGAGGCGTTTGGCGATAGCTTTGAGTTCGTAGAGTTTCATGATCAAATGTCCTTAAAACATTTTCTTTCCAAAGCTTCACCTTGGTGAGAGAATCTGTGTGATTTGTCCGTAGAATTTTACCATAAAAATTTTTTGGTATAATTCACGCAACGTAAACAGTATTTAACCAAGGATAACCAATGGGACAAACCATTACAGAGAAGATCTTTTCAGAACATGCAGGCAAAGAGGTGCATGCAGGAGAGATCGTAAGAGTAGATATCGATATGATCATCGGCAATGATATTACTACCCCTATCTCTATTCGGGCATTTGAAGAGAGCGGGGCTGAAAAATTGGCAAGGCCGGATAACTTTTGTATCGTTATGGACCACTATATTCCTGCCAAAGACATTGCATCCGCAAATCAGGCAAAAATCAGTAGAGATTTTGCCTATAAACATGATATGAAATATTTTTTTGATGAAAAAGATATGGGTATCGAGCATGCCTTGCTTCCGGAGAAAGGACTTGTGGTTCCGGGAGATGTGATCATTGGAGCAGACTCTCACACCTGTACGCACGGCGCATTGGGCGCATTTTCTACAGGGATGGGGAGTACAGATTTGGCATTTGGGATGATTACCGGAGGCAATTGGTTTAAGATTCCCGAGACGATCAAAGTGGAACTTACCGGAAAACCGGGCAAACATATTTACGGCAAAGATATCATTTTGGAACTTATCCGTATGATCGGGGTAGACGGTGCGCTGTATAAAGCGATCGAATTTACCGGAGAAGCGGTACAGTATCTGGATATGGCAGACAGATTCTCGATTGCAAATATGGTCATTGAAGCGGGTGCCAAGAATGGTATCTTTGCGGTTGATGAGGTAACATTGAAATATCTTGAAGAGAGAAAAGAGGCAAATGGAGGTTTGAGAGCGGAGCCGAAGATACATTATGCGGATGCGGATGCAACTTACATCCAAACGCTTACTATCGATACATCGGCACTTTCTCCGGTGATCGCTTATCCGTTCTTGCCATCGAACGGCAAACCGGTAGAGCAAGCCGTCAAAGATGATTTGAAGATAGATCAAGTTATGATAGGTTCATGTACGAACGGACGTATTGAGGATATTCGTATCGCTGCAGCGATTATGAAAGGCAAAAGGGTAGCAAGGCGTACACGCATGATCGTGACACCAGCCACGCAAAAGATTCTTTTGCAGGCGCAGCATGAAGGATTGATAGATATCCTTATCGAAGCAGGTGCAGTCGTTTCCAATCCTACATGCGGCGCATGTCTTGGGGGATACATGGGTATCCTAGGTGACGGCGAGCGATGTGTTGCGACAACCAACCGTAATTTTGTAGGCCGCATGGGAGCAAGAACATCCGAGATCTATCTTGCAAATTCGGCTGTGGCGGCAGCTTCGGCGATTGCCGGCAAGATCGTCGATCCACGCGAAGTTTAGTTAGAAGTTAGAAATTAGAAATGCCGGCAGGCATTGCGTGCAAGGCTTCTATTATATGCAGAGTGGGTTTCCTCCACCATTTTTGTAGCAATAACCTACGAAAAAGAGGTTCAGTTATGAAAAAGCTAAAATTCGCTTACCTTTTTTCCCAAAAGAAGCCCGAGCAAGAGCGTCAGCCTACTTTCAATGCCAAAAAGACGGCTTTGGTATTTTTCACTCTGTTTTTTCTGCTTTATCTAAACTACAAACCCTACGAGAG
>JAUPLS010000061.1 GCA_030836805.1 Campylobacterota bacterium
CCGCAATTATTGAAAAGGTAGCACTCCATTTGCGGTGTGCTTGCTACCCATGCCGGAGCATTAAGCTTGCCTTGTTTAAGCGCCTGAAGTTTTTGGTAGTTGGCTTTCCATTGTTGTTTTTCGGCTTCGGTGGCTTTGCGTCTTACGGGTGCACTTGCTTGTACTTGGGGCGCTAAACCGGTTTTTCGTCTGTACGCCTCTCGAAGTTTTTTATTTAAAAAACTGGCCTCTTGAATAACGGATTTTGCTTCTGAGGCAGTAGTGGTGTTTTGAGATAAAAAACGCCAGATATAATAATCTTTTTCTACGCTTTTGGGCATATTGTGTATTTGCCAATACTCAAATGCCTTTGCATCCAAACTTGTTGCGCCCAAGGTTAATACGGTGGCTATGGCAGCATAAATGGCACGGATTTTCATGCTTTTTCCTAAAAGTATGCCATCATAAAATTATCTATAAGCTGTAATCCCAAAATTACAACCAACGGAGAGAGATCAATGCCTGAAAAAACAACAAATGGCAATTTGTCCCTTATCAACTGGAAAACAGGTTCTGTCAAGCGGTAAAGTACTTGCACAATAGGATTTCTAGGATCAGGCCTGACAAAACTAAGCAATGCGGTAATGATTACAATCCAGATATAAAGCGAGATAACTGTATGTAGAGTTTGCACGATAGCATAGATTAGGGCATTCATGAGGCAATCTCCAATAAATAGGATTTGATTAATGGATAAATTTCACTAAGTTCAGGACCATGTTCGGCACCTGTAAGCAAAAGTCTAAGGGGCTTAAAAAAATATTTACCCTTGAGCCCGCTTTTTTCCATGATATAAGATTTGAATTCATCAAAAGTATCAATCATGGGTGCATCGGCAATAATCTTTTCCATTATGCGCATCTGCTCAGCCCATTCTCCTTCAAATTGCTTAGGGGTAAAAATGGGTTTAATTTTGTTTTCCAATTCGCTAATAGTGCTGGCTTCTTCAAGATAAATCTTGGCAAGTTTACCTATATTCTCATCGGCAAAACCAAAGAGAGAAGAGAGGGCTTTGTCTTTCATCATCTTGAGATGTTCCCTATTGATAAAGCGCAGTTTGTCCAAATCAAATCTGGCGGCACTTTTGGAAATATCTTCGAGTTTGAACCATTCTATCGCTTCAGGAAGTGTAAAAATCTCTTTTGGCGCTTTGGTGTTGCCAAGCAGCAAAAGATAATTTGCAATCGCATCAGGAATAAATCCTTGTTCGAAAAGCCATTTTACCGAACTGGCATCATCCCTTTTGCTCATCTTTTTGCCTTCATTGTTAAGAATGATAGGCAGATGAGCATAGATCGTTTCTTTTGTGAAGCCAAGTTGCGTTTTGATGTGCATTTGTTTGGGGGTATTGGAAAGGTGGTCTTCCCCTCTAATAATAAAATCTACATCGCTGAGCATGTCATCGCAGGCGCAGGCAAAATTATAAGTAGATGTTCCGTCGGTCCTGAGGATAACAAAACTGTCAACCTCATTGGGAGAAGTGACGATATCACCCTTGATAAGGTCGTGATTGATGATTTGTGTTGAAGGTTTTTTGATGCGGACAACAAAAGGTATGCCATTTTCTTTAAGCAAGGCAAGTTCTTTTTTGTCAACATCCATACATTGGCCGCTGTAGCGGTAGGCAATTTTTTGTTCTTTGGCTTTCTCTCTATGAATTTCAAGTTCTTCAGCTGTGCAAGTGCAGACAAACGCTTTTCCTTCTTCAAGTAGTTTGGCTGCAAACATTTGGTGCATATGTAGATTTTCGCTTTGATGGGAAACACTGTCGTGTTTAAGTGCAAATTTTTCTAAAATTTGCATAATTTCTGTATCTTTTCCTTCAATATTGCGTGCTTTGTCTGTGTCTTCTATGCGAATGATAAAACGCTCATGGCGTTGTTGCGCAACTAGATAGTTGAGTATAGCAACACGAAGGTTTCCTATGTGCATATCACCTGTCGGTGACGGGGCAAATCTTAACATATTTTTGGCTCCAATAATGGGTAATTTAACGATGATATTATAGGCTCTTTTACTGAAAATGCACTAAGACATGAAAGGGAGATTCATGAAAATAAATTTGTTGTTTTGGCTATTGAGGTGTTGCCGGGCAAATAGATATCGGTATTATTGTAAATAAAAGTCTAAGGTGAACTGCATATCTTCATCAAGTTCCAGATTGTTTCTCATCCATCTTAGATAACCTATATCTTCATGAGCTATCTCTTCTATGTCTCTTTCTTTGTATTTGCCAAATTTAAATGTTTTCATCATCACAGGAGTATTGGTCAATTCCGAGAGCTTATACATTACGTCGATGCCGGGATGAATCTCTTTTGCAACTTGTACCAGCTTGGAGAGCAATAGCTTCATCACTAAGACATCACCTATGGCATCGTGTGCCTTTATGGTAATGCGCAACTTGTCTGCCTCTTTTTGTTCCGTTTTATAAAGATTCAATGCATAGCGCAAATACTGTAAGCGGTGATAAGGCATATCCGGCAGCAGATGTTTGGCGCAACGAAAAGTATCTATAAGGGTGTAGCAGTTTTCAAAACCTTCTTTTTTGAGCATGGCAAGATCAAAATTAATGTTGTGTGCAATGAGAAAGTTTTCGATTTGATTGAATTGTTGTATTTTTTTATAAAAATTTGTCTGGGTTAAGATGGTTTTGTCTTTTATGATGTCGGGAGTGATGTTGTGTACTTCCATCGCTTCTATGCTGATTGGTACATCGGTAGAACAGAATTCATCATAGGTTTCAATCTCTTCTTTATTGTGGATGATCATGCCTCCTATTTGTATGATGCGGTCCTGCTCTTGGTTTCCTGTGGTTTCTGTATCAAAAAGTATATATTTTGCCATGTAATTTCCTCAATGTAATGTTGGATAATACCTTATTTTTGATTATAATACCAACTCTAAACAATAATAAGAAGATATAATCGTTAGATAGAGAAAAGAGGGTGGTTTTTGATTTTATCAATAATAGAAATATGAATAGAATTATCAAAATGCACAAAAAAGATGCTTATTTATCATAACAAACAATAAAGGAAAAAAATGGCTAAACATTTTACATCGGTTATTTCAAATGCTTTTGGAAAGTTTGCTTCCAAAGCGTTTCCAAAGCCTATCCAAAACGTTATCAATAAAGGCTATGTTTCTCTGATGGGATTGGATATGGGTGAGTTTAGGGATCCAAGCCAATATCCTACACTCAATGCACTTTTTACACGATCTTTTGTAAAAGAGAGGGCGATAGAGGGAGACGAGATGACTTTGATCTCTCCTGCAGATTCTTTAATCACGGACTACGGCAAGATCAGGGAAGGCAAAGCCTATCAAATTAAAGGAATGAGTTATGATATTGGCAGGCTTTTGGGAGATGATTATCAAGGAAAAGCCGCGTTGTTAGAAGACGGAGATTTTATCAATTTCTATCTATCTCCCAAAGATTATCACAGGTATCATATGCCGCTTGATCTGAAAATAAAAAGCCTAACACACATACCCGGCAAGATCTATCCTGTAAACATGCCTCTTTTACGAAATAAAATGAATCTTTTTATTGAAAATGAAAGGGTTGTTATAGAGTGCGAAGATCACAAAAGAAAAGTGCATTTTTTGGTTCTTGTGGGTGCACTTAATGTGGGAAAAATGGTAGTAACTTTTGAAGAGAAGGTTAAAACCAATGCAAATATTTATTATACTTCCCACTATACATTTTCAGACCTTTCTCTGAAAAAGGGTGAAATGTTTGGTTGGTTCGAGATGGGATCGACCATTGTAATGTTGAGTGAAAAAGAGAGTGTTCAAACAGAGGTTGCGATCAATCAGAAAGTTTCTTTTGGTCAAAAAATAGGCAGAATTTTTTAAGGAGCCAACCATGGTAATCAAAGAGATACAAGAATACGCACAGATACGTACCAAGGCTAGAGCCTATCTTTGCTATATCCTTAGTCGTAACATTTCCCACAATCTTGACGGGGCAAGCCTGGAGACTGTACTCAATAATATCGAAAAAATTAAACAATCTCTTCCTCAAAGTGAAGTAATCTACGCTATTGATAAAAATGGTATACAACTGACTGATAATTACTCCGAAAACCCTAAGCTTGACAGTATTGGAAAAGGAGAAGATAGAAGCAATAGAGCTTATTATTATCGTACCATAAACGAACACCGCTGCATCCTTACTGACCCCTATCCTTCGTTGGTCAGCAATGAGCTTGTGGTTACATCTACTTTTCCCGTATATGACCAGGAAAATAATTTGCTATGCATCATATGTGTCGATATTACACTCCACGATATTTTGAAGATGGTGCATCCTTCTTCGATTGATTCAAATTTCGGTACATTAAGCAAGGTGGTCTATGGGGCATTTTCGGTTGCTCTTTTTGCTGTAGCACTTTTGCTTTTTGTTGAGGGGATCATAAGTTTTATGACTTTTGGTATGGATTTTACCAAAATAGATATCAATGAGGTGTTCAAATCTACAATTTTACTTACACTCTCCTTGGCAATTGTGGATTTGGTCAAAGCGATATTTGAAGAAGAAGTGCTTGGGGTTAAAAACAAGAATGGCTCAACCGATACTCATCAAACAATGGTACGTTTTTTAGGCTCTATCATTATTGCACTTTCCATTGAAGCATTGATGCTGGTCTTTAAGTTCGCACTTACTGATCCTAGCAAATTGCTTTATGCAGTTTATCTAATTGGTGGAGTTACTGCACTGATTATAGCGCTTTCAGTCTATCTTAACGCCAACAACAAGAGCACAAAAGAAAGCAAATGAAGCACAAATTGATCATCTTTGATATGGATGGAACATTGGTTGACAGTTCATTTTCTATCGCCAATGCTATCAATTATGTAAGAAAAAATTTGGGGTTTGAGCCCATGGATTATGAATATATTGTAAAGCATATTAATGATCATACTATAAATCCATCACAATTTTTTTATTATACCAAAACTTTTGATAAGCAGCATGAAAAATGGTTTTCTGAATATTATACGAACAACCATCAAAAAGAATTGGTGCTTTATGAAGGAATCGGTATGCTTTTAAAAAAGCTCAAGGCAAAAGGGCACAAGCTGGCTGTCGCTACCAATGCTTACCGAGGCTCAACCCTAGAATCTTTGATACATTTAAAAATCTATGAATATTTTGACACGGTTGCCTGTTATGATGATGTCCCTCAAGGCAAACCACAACCGGATATGCTCTTTAAAATATTAAGAGACATGTGCTTAGGCGCGCATGAAACGCTTTTTATCGGAGATGGGCCGCGGGACGAGATGGCAAGTAAAAAAGCAGGCATAGAATATATGATGGTTGCCTGGGGTTTTACAAAACATCATAATGCTATAAAAAGTGTGCATGAATTGGAAGCTCTGTTGTTTTGATGCTCATTGTTTGACATCTGGTTTTTTTTGGATCCCATTTAAAATTCTTATTATCTATCCTTGCACTTTTTTCTTGCGACCATGGAAGCCTTCATTGTTTTGGCTCCGTTTATATCGGTATCCCAATATTCGCAAATATGCAGCAGTTCACACGTTTCATTAAAAGCGCTTTCCAATTCTCCTTTTTCAAGTAAAAATGCTCGCTCAGAAGGCGCTTTTTCATTTTCGGGGTGATATAAGAAAGTTTCATAGATAAAAATGCCATCCTCCTTTAAAGCATTGACAATCTGAGGAAAAAGTAAACGTTTAAGAAAATAGGTGCACACGATTAAATCGTAGCTGTTCTGCGATAGAGTATAAGTGTCAAAATCAACCTCTTTGGCGTGAAGATGAGGAATGTTTTTTAGGGATGCAATGGCCACGGAACTGATATCCAGTGCATCCACCTCAAAACCAACGGAAGCCAAATATTTGCTGTGTCTTCCCATGCCGCAGGCAATATCGAGGGCTTTGTTCCCTTTTGCAAGTACTATATTTTGCGTAACCAGTGCAATAGGGAAGTTTGGAATGGGATTGTTTTTGTATTTTTTGTTCCATCGGATTTTGTCTTCATGTGCCATTTTTAGCCTTTTTGGATATGATTCTATCAAAAATTATCGGAAAAAAATAATGTATATAGGTACGAAAGATTTTTTATGGTAGAAGTTTTATTTTTGGCATTTGCCCTTAGTATGGATGCTTTTGCCGTATCGGTTGGTATTGGGGTAAAAAATATCAGTTTCAATAGGCTTTTGGCTGTGAAAGCAGGAGTTTATTTTGGCTTGTTTCAGGGGTTCATGCCGCTTTTTGGATATTTGGCAAGTATTGGACTTGGAAGTTTTATTGAATCCGTGGATCATTGGATTGCTTTTGTGCTTTTGATTCTTATCGGCGGCAAGATGATTTATGAGAGTTTCGGGGAAAAAGTGGAAGAGGAGTTTACAGCTTTTACAAATAAAGTTCTGTTGCTTCTTGCGATCGCTACAAGCATAGATGCTTTGGCTGCAGGCTTTACGCTCGGACTGCTTGGGTTGAATCCTTTTGTTTCAATGGTTCTTATCGGGATCATCACTTTTGTTTTGAGTTATGCGGGAGTTTTTCTGGGTACAAAAGGCGGAAGCTTTTTGGAAGAAAAAGCAGAAGTTTTAGGGGGTATGGTGCTTATGGGTATCGGGGTAAAGATACTGCTGGAGCATATATTGTGTTCATGAATATTTTGGGGTTGAATAAGTTAACAAAAATAAAAAGATATATGATTGGTATCAATAATTAATTGTGCTACGAAAAGAAAAAAAACGAGTTAAGGCTGAATATTTTTGTTTGCTAAAAGGGGGCAAAAAACTTTTTGGCCCCCTGCAGAAAACTACAGAATTGTAACGTTCTCAGCTTGTGGGCCTTTTTCGCCCTGTCCGATTACGAAAGAAACTTTTTGATTCTCGCTTAAGTCTACACGACCGTAGCCATTACTGTTGATTTGACGGAAATGTACGAATACATCTTTGCTTCCATCGTCTGGTTGGATAAATCCAAAACCTTTTTCGCTGTTGAACCATTTAACGGTTCCATTCATTTGATTTGCCATTGCAATTCCTTTGTTTATTGATGCACTTCATTGCTGAAGCGGTTGAAAATATAAAAGTGGAGTATTCTTTGAGGGTGGATTATACAGCTAACGAAAGGTCATCAATAAAAACAAACCAAAGATGAAACTCTAAATCATCTTTCAATAGGAGGAGTATAGCTGAAATATTTAATAATAGCAAGCAGTTTATCGTGGGCGAATAGATTGAAGGATGTAAACAACAAATTTAAAGCAACAAATTTATTCCTCTGTGTCACCGGTATAATAAAACTCATCTAAGCCTTCCAAAAATGCCATTAGAAGTTCGTCTGAACAGACCTTGAAGTTCTTGTGATTCTCTTTGCGAAAGAGGGCTGCAAGCTGCTGTTTGGTCAGATTGACATCGGCAAGGTTGAAAATAAGTTCGGTTTGTGGTTCTTTAAGTTCAAGTGCGATGCGAAGTTTTTTTAAGATAAGATTGTTTGTGAGTTCCACTGTTTCATCGTTGCACTGTTTGGCAGGACTTGGACCTCTTTTGAGTATTACTAATCCATCCAGAAAAGTCCCCAACTCTTCATAGCTGCAAACTGCAAAATCTTTGTCATAGCGCCGCTTGAGAAGATTCTCAAGATGTTTTGACGTCATCTTGTATGAGGCAAGATCATATATTTTAAGAATTGTCTCGTTGTCGAGGCTGAGCGCTGTTGTGATCTTGTAGAGGATATCGTTTGTTTTCATTGTGCTATTTCCTGTTTTTTGGCTGCTTCTTCGGCTAACGTCTGCATCACTATGTTTACTTTGGTAATGATATCTAGACATTTGGTGTCTTTGATGTTGTGTTTAAGTGACCAGTATTCGGGATTGGTATATGTCAGCATGGTCTTGCCATGATAGTCAGTCGTGAAAAGCATACGAAGCGGCAAATCCAATCCTATGGAAGGATTGCATTGCATAAGAAGTGTTCCTGTTTTGGGATCCCCGAAAATGACAACGACCTCGGGTTTTAATCTCATTCCTGCGTTTTTTGCATTTTTGGCGTGATCGATTGTACCAAAAAGGCTCAACTTGTGTGCTTCAAGTGCAGAGATAAATTTGTTGATACTTGTGTTTATATCATTTTGACTCTCTACCGTATTGAGAAATGTGCCTTTTTGGGTATCGCACCCCAAAAAAAAGAAGGCTGCAAGACCAAGCCACATATTTTTTTTCATCTTCTCGGCCGCTTTATTATACATTAAATCTAAAGTGCATTACATCGCCGTCTCGTACGATATAGTCTTTTCCCTCGAGTCTCATTTTGCCGGCTTCCTTGGCCCCGGCTTCACCATTGTAGGCTATAAAATCTTCGTAGCTGATAACTTCTGCCCGGATAAAGCCTTTTTCGAAATCGTTATGAATAACGGCAGCTGCTTTGGGGGCGGTGGTATTTTGGCGAATGGTCCAGGCACGGACCTCTTTGACGCCCGCAGTAAAATAACTCATTAATCCAAGCTTCTCAAAACCTTTTCTGATAATCTGGTCAAGTCCTGATTCGGTGACCCCCAAAGATTCAAGCATCTCTGTTTTTTCTTCTTCGTCAAAGCCTACCATCTCCTCTTCGACTTTAGCGCAAAGTTTGATGACTTCTCTGTTGTTTTTTTGGGCATATTCTTTGAGTAGCTTGACAAATGTATTGTCTTCGATCAGACCATCTTCATCAACATTCGCCCCGTACATGATCTCTTTGCTGGTCAGCAGTCTGAGCTCTTTGTTTAGAGCTAAAAAGGCTTCTTCGTTTTTACCTTCAAAACTTGATGCAGGATTGCCCTCGGCTATAAATTCCATAAGCTGCTGTGCGATTTCCAATTGTGCTTTGGCTTCTCTGTCGTTACCTTTGGCTCTTCTGGCGAGGTTGTCGATTCGTTTTTGCAGAGAATCAATGTCAGCAAGAAGCAGTTCTTGTTCGATGATTTCTATGTCACGAATCGGATCTATTGAGCCTTCTACATGCGTAATGTTGTCATCTTCAAAACATCTTACAATTTCCAAAATTACTTCCGTTTCACGGATATTGGAAAGAAATTTGTTTCCCAAGCCTTCACCCTTGCTCGCTCCTTTTACAAGCCCTGCAATATCTACAAAATCAAGTGTAGAATGCTGTACGCGTTCTGGATTTACAATCTTTGAAAGGGCGTCAAGCCTGGCGTCCGGCACTGGCACTATAGCCTTGTTTGGTTCTATTGTACAAAATGGATAGTTTGCGCTTTCTGCATTCTGTGCTTTTGTAAGTGCGTTAAAAGTAGTTGATTTTCCTACATTCGGTAGTCCCACAAGTCCTATGCCTAATCCCATAATCTTCCTTATTTTATCTATATAAATTATTGTAATTTTATCCAAAAAATCATCAAAAGGGAATTAGTCTAATTGTACTAAGAAGCAAATTGTTGCCCCCATGATACTGGATTTTATGGGTAAGTGCATAATCAAAAAGTGTATAATGCCAAAAAGATGGAGGGTTTTATGGAAAATACGATGCTTATACTGATTGTAGCGGTCGCAATTGCAACAGTGCTTAATGTCCTTTTGAAAAAATTTCATATTCCTACTGTTATAGGATATATCTTTTCCGGATTTGCTCTTTCTGCTATTTTTCATTTTGGCAAAGAGTCTAGAGATACCTTGTCTCATCTGGCAGAGTTCGGTATCGTATTTTTATTGTTCACGATCGGCCTTGAGTTTTCTATCTCTCATTTAAGAAATATGAAAAAAGAGGTTTTTGTCTTCGGAGGGCTTGAAGTGATTCTCTTGGGACTTCTTTTTACTGCGCTGGGGTATTGGCTGATGGGGTTAGAGATTAAAAGTGCCATAGTCATAGGGTTTGCCCTTTCGCTTTCCTCTACGGCGATTGTGCTTAAAGTGCTCAACGAAACTCATGATATTCACTCAGGATACGGACGTATTGCGGTCGGGATACTTCTTTTTCAGGATTTAGCTGTTATTCCGATCCTTTTGATGGTTTCATTTTTTGCTTCCGAAACAGCTTCTATCGGAACCATGCTGCTTCAGACACTTATTGGGGCTATAGTCATTTTTTTTATCATTTTTCTTGCAGGAAAATATTTTTTGGAGCCTTTTTTTGACTGGATCACTTCAAGTGATTCTGAAGAGATTTTTTTAGGTGCCGTGCTTTTGATCGTTATTAGTGCTTCGGTGCTCGCAGAAGTTTTTGGATTTTCCTATTCTTTGGGTGCTTTTTTAATCGGAATGACATTGGCTGAGACCAAATATCGCTACCGTATCGAAGCAAATCTGATCCCCTTTAGAGATATTCTTTTGGGCGTCTTTTTCGTTACGATAGGAATGCAGATTGATTGGCATTCATTTATCTATTATGGATATGAGATAGTGGGTTTGCTTATGGGAATTATACTTCTTAAGGGTTTTCTGATTTTTGGAGTGCTGCAGTTTTTTGTTCAAAGAAGATCAGCGCTGAAGGCATCTTTGGCGCTTTTTCAGGTGGGCGAATTTTCGTTGGCTATTTTTGCACTTGCAAACGGAATGCAGCTTATTGGTCATGAGCTTAATCAGATTCTTATCATTACGGTTGCACTCTCTATGATCATTACTCCATTTGTATTGAAAAATATTAAAATAATCTCCAATGCGTTGACAAAAGAACCAGAAACGCTTCGTGAGCGTGCATTGGCGGGGGGTACATATGAAGGGCATCTTATTGTTTGCGGTTATGGGCCATTGGGGCAAAAGCTTGTTGAAACGTTTAGAGAGAAAGGTTTGCTCTATGTTATCTTGGAGCACGATGTCAAAATCGTTGATGCTGCTATTGCCAAGGGAGAAAAGAGAATCTTTCTTGCCAATGCGGCACAAAAAATGGTTTTAGAACATTTTAATGTAGTTGATTCCGCAGCGATCATTGTAGCGATAGAAAATGAAATACAAAGGCAGTTGATTTGTGAAAATATCATCTCTTTTGGTGCTCACATCAACAGTATTGTCAAGGTCAACAATGTGAGTGAAGAAGAGGTTATCGCTTCTTTGGGTATTCGACATATTGTCAACAGTAGAGAGATTATTACCGATATGCTTACGCAAAAAGCCTTGACCTGCCAATTAAATTATACAAAAGAGTAAAAGAAAGAAATTTATGCAGCGGCATCCGCATCGGGAAGCTTTGATGCTTCCCCGACTAAGGAAACTAGATTGTTTGCTGTGCAAGTTTTTCGAGCAATCTGAGCATCATTCTTACTCCTGCCCCTGATGCTCCGTGAGGATTTTCTCCCCACTCATGTTCCACAAATGCCGGACCGGCGATATCGATATGCGCCCATTTGTCTTTGTGCTCATCATCGATAAACTCAGAAAGAAACATTCCTGCTGTGATCGCTCCGCCATATCTTGTATTGGAGATGTTGCAGATATCTGCTATTTCGGATTTGAGTGTTTTTTTGAGATAGCGGTTAAAATCAAGCTTGGTAGCCAGCTCACCGGAACTTTTCGCTGCATCAATGATGAGATTTTTTGGAATATCACTATTTCCCATAACGCCGGATGTATAATTTCCTACTCCCACAACACATGCGCCCGTAAGTGTTGCAAAGTCGAAAAGATAGTCGGCTTTGGTTTCTTGCTGCGCATAGGCAAGTACATCCGCGAGCACCAGACGTCCTTCTGCATCAGTATTTCTTACTTCGATGGTTTTGCCGTTTTTGGCTTTGAGAACATCATCAGGCTTATAGGCATTACCTCCTATCATGTTTTCTACTGCGCCGATAAAACCGTGCACTTCGAGAGGTAAGTTCATCTCTGAGACAGCCTTCATAATACCAAGCACTGCAGAGCCGCCGCTTTTGTCGGATTTCATTGTTACCATAGAGTCGCTAGGCTTTAGACTGAGTCCTCCGCTATCATAGGTAAGCCCTTTGCCTACAAGTGAAATAATTGCTTTGGGGTTTTCGGGCTTATGGGCAAGATGTATCACTCTTGGTCTGTGGCGGCTTGCTCGTGCAACTGCAAGCAAGGCTGCCATCTTCTCTTTTTTGAGCTCTTTGGGTTTAAGAATGGTGCATGTTAAACTATTTTCTATAGATAGGGTTTCTGCAATCTGGGCCATTACATTGGGATAGCAGTCATCAGGTGTAGTATTGACGATATCTCGCGTGAAGTTTGTTGCTTCGGCAACGATCTGTGCCCGATTTAACGTTTGTGCACAGGTGTCTATGTTTAAAGTGTATTTGTGGTATTCCTCGAGAGAAATGGTAATGTCTTTAACCGGATTTGCACATTTTTTACTCTTATACGTTTCAAAACGATAAGCTCCCAGAATAAATCCTTCTACCATTGCCCTGAGCATTGCGGTACATTTTTCTGAATTCATATAGCTGGCAATGCTGATATGCTTATAGCTTGTTGATGCAAGTGCCCGGATAGCCGATGCGGCTGCCGTTCTTATGTTGGCGCTGTTTATTTTCTCTACCCCAACATAGAGTCTGTCATGTTCCAAAAAAAGAACAGTTTCATCCTGCTCTCCTTTAAATCCTGCTTTTTTGAGAAGTTTTTTATCGTGAACAAAAAAGTGTTTAAAGTCTTTTTCTACAACCATGATAACCTGTAGATCACTTTTGATATCGTTTATGGGTGCTATGGTGAGTTCAAAATTCATGCTTATCCTTCAAATTGATTTTTTAGTATTTCTTTTGCCTGTATCATATCTTTGTCTCCGCGCCCTGAAAGATTGACTAGAATAATTTTATCTTTAATAAATTCTGGTTTCATTTTTTTCAGATAGGCTATGGCATGAGAACTTTCAAAGGCAGGAATAATGCCTTCCTTTTGTGAAAGCCATACAAAAGCATCAAGAGCCTCGTCATCGGTCACGTGATCGTAAGTCGCTTTTTTGGTATCTTTCAAATAGGCATGTTCCGGACCGATTCCGGGATAGTCGAGTCCGGCAGAAATGGAATGTGCCTCTTGTATCTGTCCGTCGTTATCTTGCAGTAGGTAGGTAAGCTGTCCATGCAATACGCCCGGAGTTCCTTTTTCAAGGGAGCACCCGTGCTTGCAATCAAGTCCTTCACCGCCTGCTTCAATGCCGATACATTCGACACTCTCCTCTTCTAAAAAATGATTGAAGATCCCCATTGCATTAGATCCTCCGCCAATGCAGGCGATGACTTTGTCCGGCAGGCATCCTTCTGCCTCTTGAAGTTGTTTTTTTGCTTCCCATCCAATGATAGATTGAATGTCGCGTATCATCATAGGATAGGGATGCGGCCCTGCTACGGTACCGATAAGATAATAAGTGTCTCTCGCATGTGTTACCCAATGGCGGATAGCATCGTTCATTGCATCTTTAAGGGTTTTGCTTCCCGATTCGACTGTATGAACTTTTGCTCCTAGCAATTTCATGCGAAAAACATTCAGTTCTTGACGCGCCACATCTTTGGCTCCCATGAAAACTTCACACTCTAGCCCAAAAAGTGCGGCTACTGTGGCAGTTGCGACACCGTGTTGGCCGGCGCCTGTTTCTGCTATGATCTTTTTCTTGCCTAATCTTTTCGCTAAAACGGCTTGGGCTACGGCATGATTGATCTTGTGTGCACCGGTATGGTTAAGATCTTCTCTTTTGAGGTAGACTTTCGCACCTATCTCTTTTGAAATGTTGACCGCATGGTAAAGTGCAGATGGCCGCCCCACATAATGTTTGTAATAATAATCCACCTCACCCCAAAAATCCGGATCAAAACGTACCGCTTCATAGTCAAGTCGAAGCTGCTCAAGCGCCGGCATTAGTGTTTCGGGTACAAAACGCCCACCAAATTTACCAAAATGCCCCAATGCATCAGGGTCGTTTGGACTTGGTTTGGGAATATAAAACATGGTGTTATTTTTCATCTGTTGCTCTCATTCTTGTTAATGTTTGGATTATATCGTATGGGAGATTAGAAACCCCCTTTAAATTGCTTGCATCATATCTTGTGCAAATGCCTAATGCTTGCCTTTTTATTTAGATGATATAGGTGATTTCTGCTTGAGAATTCAACCGCATGGGCGGCCCCCAAAATCCAATACCGCTATTGATATAGATATGGTTTCCTCCGGGAAGCTTGTGAAGTCCTTTTACATAGGGCTGCTGAAGTCTGACCAGATAATTAAACGGCCAGATTTGTCCACCGTGGGTATGTCCGCTAAGTATGAGATCGGGCATATAGTTTTTGAGTTGCTCAATAAACTTGGGCTGATGCGCCAAAAGAATGGTTTGATAGTTTTCGTTACACCCCTTGAAAGCTTTATCGATATCGGGGACCAGCAGGCCGACACGATATCCAAAAAGATCGGTTACGCCTACGATATTGAGTTTAAGGGCATCAATGATAACATTTTCATTCAATAATACTTTAATTTGCGTCTTTTGCATAAAGTTAACAATCTTGAGAGGATTGTGAAAATACTCATGGTTGCCTAAAATATAATAGATGCCATGTGTGGAGACGATATTGTCAAGTTCCATAACTGCTTCTTTGGTTTGATCAATGTTGGTATCGATGAGATCGCCGGTGATAAAAACAATATCAGGTTTGAGTGCATTAATTTTTTTTACAGATGCTTCCACAAAGCTTTTGTCTATGAGCCCTCCAATATGCAAATCGCTAATCTGAACGATCGAAAAATCAAAATGTTTAAAATCTATAATGTTGATCGCAGGTTCTTTGCTTCCCTCATAGGCCCCGGCACTCAAATATCCTGTGGAGAGGGTAAGCAGCATACCGTCTGTACTTTTTTTGATAAAATCTCTTTTTGATCGATCCATCTTTTTAACGGTTTTGCCAAGAAGATAGATGATTTCATGCACTATCAGATATAAAAGCAGTACAAAGGTGATACCTATAGAAATCGAAAAGAGATAGTAAAGCCCATTGGGTACAGCGTCTGTGTATCTTCCTCCCACATAAAGCAGATTGAATAAAAAGTTGATTCCTAAAAATATTTTAAATATTTTTTTGACACGGGAAGGAACAAGCAATTTTTTAATTACTCTAAGATAGAAAAGTCCATGCAGCGAAAAGAGAAAGAAGAAAAAAGCAAAAAAGAAAAGCGATGTTTTCATGATTTGAGTAAATCATTAAAAATAAATATAATGATTTCAAAAGCGATTAAGATGATAATAATCCACTCAAGTTGGCTTGAATGCTTGTGGTTTTGCTCATCTGCCAGGATGGTCAACACTTCCTGCAAAACATTCAGTTTTCGATTTAAAATCTCTATACGGGGCTGAAGCTCAAGATATTTTCGTGCTGCCTGGTAGTAGATCTCAAGCTCAGGGTATTCCCAGAAAAATTCGGGCGTATCAAGCAATTCAAAGTGTAGATAAATTTTTGATTTGGTTAGAAAAAGATGTCCTCTTGCTTTGGCAATCTCTTTTCTTGACATCAAGACACGTCCGCTGTTTGCAAGTTCCAGGGGGATATGCTCTGTTTGCTGTAAAGTTTCAAGCATGGCATCTTCAAATTCACTCAGTTTAATGGATTGAGCAATGGCAAAAGAGACCGAAAGCATCGTAAATTCATCAAGAATATCTATGTAGATCGTGTCAGTCTCTATTTTGATTTTTTGTGTTTGTGAAAGTTCAAAGCTAAACTCTTCACAGTTGCCGGAAGAAGCTGTTGAAGCGGAAATTTTTTTGAGTAAAAACTCTTCTTCCTTGAAGTCCCAAAACACTGCAACACCATGTTTAAATATAAAAGCATACTTGGAATCTTTTTCTATGATAACGGCATCTTTCATCACTTTTGCTCTAAAAGTTTTTATAGCATTTTGAGTGAGCTCTTTAAAATCAAAAGTTTTGGAAAATTTGTAGCTTTTTATAGTGCCCATTTTTTTATCCGTTTATGTGTGAATGTGTTGCTATATGTTATTTTAGCAGGTTTGATTTTTGAACGGCTTATTTTGTGACGGATCCTTTTGTAGGATGTTGTTTAAGTTCAGAGAGTTGTTCAAATTGTATTTCTTGGATTTGCACCAATCTCTCCCACTGTTTGCCCATAAGATGATCCAGCTTCTCATGGATCTGTCTGATTTCCAGTTCCGCTTTTAGGTTGACTTGATAGTCATGTTTGGCACGGAGACGATCTTTTGCCTCCTGGCGGTTTTGACTCATCATGATGATCGGTGCCTGCATGGCAGCCAGACAAGAGAGAAGAAGATTTAAAAGAATGAAAGGATAAGGATCAACCGGCTTCCAAAAGAGTACTAGACTATTGATTGCTATCCAAATGACCAAAAATAGAGCAAAAATAATGAGAAAGCGCCAACTGCCCCCAAATATAGCGATCTTGTCTGCAAGTTTTTCGCCAAAAGTCCAATCCTGTTCAAATTCATCATCCACGTTTGAAGAGATAATTTCATGTTTTTTAAGACTCTCCAAAACTTCATTTTCAAGTTCTGAAAGTTCTCCCTTGTCCGATTCGAGGAGAAAATGCACATATTTGGTACGATAAACAGACAGATCATTGTGGCAGATATAGGATGCATCTGTCCAATTTGGGTGGGCTGCTCGGATAAATGCTGCAATAGGCTCCCGGATAGACGGTGCAGAAACGACCCCATCCCTGACAAATACTTTTTTGCAAACAGCACATTCATATTTTTTCTTTTGCATAATTAGCTTCTCCTTGGACACATCTGTTCTTGATTTATTAAGATAAAAATGATTCTCCGTATTCTTCTTTTGTGTTACAGTATTTTAACCAAAATAGAGATCAAAAATCCCAATAAAAAACAGAATAATTTAATGTAAGCTGTACCGGACATAAAAAACTATCTTGGTAGTTTTGGCAGGTCGCGGATAATCTTTATAAGCGATACGTATCACTTCGAGCGTATTTTCATCTAAAGCCGCGTATCCTATAGGTTTTTTGAGTTGAAGATTGGTGATATCCCCATTGGGATGAAGATCAAAAGAGACGATATTGGTGCCTTCCTGTCCTGTTTGTATAGCTACACCAGGGTATCCGTTTCTAGAAAGAGTACTTTGGGTGATGCGGTGTATCGAGTTTAGATTGTCACGGATAAATTCTTTTTGTATTTGACTGAAGCCGTCAAATTCTTTACCGTATAATTGATTGATCATGTTGTCCGTTTGGTTTGAATGGTTAGATTTTGTTGTTCTGTACATTGGGGTTCCCGATCCCATAAGGGCGTTGGCCAGCGGATCCTTGGAAGCTTTTGGTTTAGGGGTTTGAGGGTGAGCCTGTTTGATTGTTTGTTTTGGTATGTGTTGTGTCGCCTTCTTTTGAACGATCTTTTTTTGGATTTTTTTTATTTCTTTTTTTGTGATCTTGGTAGCGTTGTTTTCTCTGTTCTCGTTTTTGGGAACGACAAGACGTTTTTTTTGATCTAAAAGTTTTTTCTTAACGAGAGGTTTTGCAGCCTGCGCCTTATTAATTTTTTTTCCACAGGTTTTGCCAAAGAGGGTATTCTTGGCGTAAGTGCAGCTATAGGCTCAGGGGGCAGAGGTGTAAACTGCGACAGATTTAGTGCAATTTTTTCCTCTTGTGCCAAAGGCGGGGGCGGCGGCAAGACAACTTTTTTAAAGGTTGCCACAAAAAGCAGCAAAAGCAAAAGGTGCAACAATAAAGAGAGCAATACTCCTTTTAATGTTCTGATAATCGTCTCCTTAGTGCCTATAGTGTATAATCTTCGCAATTATACATAGATGAGGATTAATAGATGGCATACAATAAAAGCATAGCAGCATTTAAAGAAGCTTATAAAGTGATACCCGGAGGCGTAGATTCGCCCGTGCGCGCATTTAATGGTGTAGAGGGAACACCCCCGTTCATAGATTACGGTAAAGGGGGATATATTTATGATATTGATAGCAACAGGTATGTTGATTATGTGCAAAGCTGGGGACCTCTTATTTTCGGACATTGCGATGAGGAAATCGAAGAGGCAGTAATCCAAGCAGCCAAAAAGGGATTAAGCTTTGGTGCACCTACGACAATGGAGACCGAGTTGGCTGAAGAAATAGTCTCTCTTTTTGAGTGTGTTGACAAGGTACGATTTGTCAGTTCGGGTACAGAAGCAGTGATGTCTGCTATTAGGTTGGCACGCGGATTTACGGGCAAAGATAACATTATAAAGTTTACGGGTTGTTATCACGGACACTCCGATTCATTGTTGGTGCAGGCAGGGTCGGGTCTTGCGACTTTCGGTGCACCTTCAAGTCCCGGTGTTCCTGCTGACCTGACGAAGCATACCTTGCTTGCTACCTATAACGATATTACAAGTGTTGAAAAATGTTTTGAAGACTCAAAAGAGGGTATTGCATGTATCGTGATAGAGCCGATTGCAGGAAATATGGGATTGGTTCCTGCAGATGAATCTTTTTTGGAGGCACTTAGAATATTGTGCGATACACATGGTGCCCTTTTGATTTTTGATGAAGTGATGAGCGGATTTAGGGCATCGCTCAAAGGTGCACAGGGTATTACGTCCGTTAAACCCGATATGGTTACCTTGGGTAAGGTCATTGGTGGGGGTATGCCGGTAGGGGCATTTGGTGCAAAAAGAGAGATTATGGCGCATCTTTCACCGGAAGGCCCGGTGTATCAGGCGGGAACACTGAGCGGCAACCCTGTTGCGATGGCCGCCGGACTCGCGAGTCTTAGAAAGCTCAAAAAAAATCCGGCACTCTATGTTGATTTGGGAAACAAAGCCAAAAAACTGATGGACGGTTTTAAAAAAGCAGCCAATGCAGCCAGCATCCCTTTGGTTACTGATGTAAGAGGATCCATGTTTGGTTTCTTTTTCTCTTCAAAGCCGGTAAAAAACTTTAATGATGCGTTAGACAATGACACCAAAATGTTTGCCAAATTTCACAAAGGAATGCTAGATAGAGGAGTTTATCTTGCTTGTTCATCCTATGAGACCGGTTTTATCTCTGCGGCAACGACAGATGAGATGATCGAAGAGACGATCAGGGCAGCCTATGAAGTAATGGCATATATCAGCAAATAAAGAGAGGCTTGTCAATTTGAATTGATTTAGAATTTCAAATTAATAATCCAAAAGTTCCATGAATCTCAAATGTGATTCAGGATAAAAAGCAAAAAGGAATTCACGGTGAAAAACAATCACGAAGACCCTCGGTTTAAAAAAGTGGTAGATGCTGCCGAAGGGTTGAGTCTGGGCATTTCCATGGTTGTGGCTGTACTTATAGGCGTAGGTATCGGCCTTGGTCTGCAAAAGCTTACGGGTGCAAATTGGACTCTTTGGATTGGAGTATTTATAGGCATCGGTGCAGCGATACTTAATGTCTATAAAGCTTACGAAAAGCAGAAAAAATCATTGGATGAGCTTGCAAATGATCCAAAGTACAGATATAAAAAAGAACAATTTAATGAGACGGATGAGGATGAAAAGTATTAGTTTTCGTATCTTCGGACTTCTTTTGCTGGCGGATAGCGCGGTAATATTTATTTCTTTAATATTTTTTGATTTAAAAATACTTTATAGCACGCAAATTGGTTTTATTTCGTCTGCTTTAGTAGTGATCGCTTCTTTTTTGAGTTATCAGCGCATGGTTGCCGCTCGCATAGAAAAAGAGATTATTATGATTGATGACAGTAAAGATGTTGTCGATAGGGTAGAAGACCCTTATGATCTTTATGGCGAAGAAGCAGCAGCGCAGGAAGAACAATCTTTAAATAAAACGATCAAAGAAGAAAAGGCTAAGCTTAAAGAAAACAGACGTTCGCTTTTTGAGGTGCTCAAAGACACCAAAGCAGCACTTTCTGTCTATCGTTTGGGTGCCTATTTTCTTTTGGTGCTTGGTTTTTTATATCTTCAGCGTCACGAACTTTTGCATATACCCGCTTATCTTTTTGCGTTAAGTTTGCCTCCTGTTGTCATCATTGTGATGCTGCTCAGAGACAAAGCAAACCATACCGAAGATTCGATACAATAATTTCATCTTTCAGTTAGGATACATTTTGAAAAAAACATTTTTGTTGCCATTTATATTTTTTACGCTGGTTCAAGCCCAAGAGCCCGCATTTCAAACTTTACAAATTGTTGATAAACCCATAGTATTCACTCAAAAGCGTGTTGCTATGACCAAAGAATATATCAAATCAAGCTATGGATTGGACGTAAAAAATATTGCGATTACTCCCAAAATCATTGTGCTCCATTGGACGGCAGAGATGGATTTTGAACGCTCATTTAACCGTTTGAATCCGGAGATTCTTTTGAGCGACCGCAAAGATATTCTCAAAGCGGGTGCGCTGAATGTTTCGGCACATTTCATGGTTGACCGTGACGGCACTGTCTATCGTTTGATGCCGGAAAATTGGATGGCAAGGCATGTTATCGGTTTGAACTATAGCAGTATAGGGATCGAAAATATTGGAGGAAAAGATAATAAAGCCGAAGATCTTACTCCCGCGCAACTCCGATCGAACATTGCTTTGGTAAAATATCTTAAGGAAAAATATCCAAGCATCGAGTATATGATAGGGCACCACGAATACACACAGATGGAACATACGCCATTGTGGCTGGAGAAAGATACAAACTACAGAACCATCAAAGCAGACCCCGGGCCTAAGTTTATGAACGCTGTCAGGTCTGCAGTGAAAGAGCTTCATCTTAAAATGCCTCCGAAAGACAACTAGTGCATTCATCATTCAGCACTATTGATTGGATGATTTTCGGGGTCTATTTCTTTTTGGTGGTTATCTCATCCGTTTGGCTGAGCAGGGTAAGGGTTAAAACCAGCAGAGACTATTTTATCAGTGAAAAATCCCTCCCGATGTTCGCGGTTGCTGTCTCCGTTCTTGCTACTTCACAATCTGCCGCTACATTTCTGGGTGCTCCGGAATCTTCGTATAGTAATAATCTCACATTTGTCGGCTTTTTCTTTTCGGCCCTTTTGGCAGTCATTATCGTATCGAAAGTTTTGGTGCCAAAATTTTATGAGATAGGCGCGATTACAGTTTATGAACTTTTGGAAAAGAGATATAGCCCGCGAGCCAAAAGAGATGCCGGGGTGATGTTCCTTGTTGGAAGACTTTTTGCAAGCGGAGCCAGACTCTACATCGGAGCCCTTGCCGTATCTATGATATTGTTTAGCGATATAGCTGCAACCCATATGATATTTGCCATTATAATCCTTATGTCGGGTTCTCTTGGGTATGCCTATTTTGGCGGGATCAAATCCATCATCATGGCTGATATCGTCCAAGTCATTATCTATATAGGTGCAGCACTATTTATCATATATCATCTATTTGGCTCTCTTGGCGGAGATTTTGGTCTGATCTACTCTACATTGGAGGCAAACGACAAGCTCAAAATCATTGATTTCTCTCTTAGCGGGAGCTATAACTTTTGGGCACTATTAAGCGGATTGCTGCTTTTAAATATTGCTGCATATGGGCTTGACCAGGATATGACACAAAGGATCCTGACTTGCAAAGATAAAAACGAGGGGGCAAAGTCACTCATCGTCTCAATCCTCATCACTATCCCTACGGCATTTTTGTTTTTAATTATCGGATTGCTGCTGTATGTATTTTATCAGCATTCTGAGCTTTCAGGCTTTAGCAGTGAGGTCAATCAAAATTTTGCCGGTGAAAAGATCGCTATATTTATGACATATATACTCAATGAACTTCCGGATGGCTTCAAAGCGCTTGCTACCATCGGTGTTGTGGCAACTACATTTACAAGTACCAGCTCAGTTCTTGGAGCGATGTCATCTGTCGCAGTTACGGATATTTATAAACCTATATTTAGCGGAAGATCAGATGCTCACTACCTGAAAGCATCCAGAGCAGGAGTACTTGTATCGGCATTAGCTCTGGCACTTATGGCGATACTGAGCTACTATTGGCAAAGAGTTAGCGATATCCCGTTGCTTGATTTCGCGCTTGGCGTGATGGTGTTTGCTTATGCGGGTCTCTTGGGAGTTTATGGCGCTGCATTATGGACGAAAAGAGGCGATGAGAGAAGTGTGAGAGCTGCACTCATAGGTGGATTTATGACAGTCTTTCTGCTTCAGCCGTATATCACAAAAGCACTTTTTGATTTTGATGTGAACTTTTCTGTGCAGATAATAGTGGGCACTTTGGTTTCATTTGGGATAATGATAATGGGAAAGGGTGAGGCTAGTAGCCAAAAATAGTGGGACAAAGGTCTTTTTATGTTAATTTTCTTATATTTATTTGTGCTATTATGCTCCTTGTATAAATAGTTAGCATCGAAAAAGGAAAAGACTTTAATGTCATTATTCAAGATACAAAAAGACGAGAAACTAGAAGTTATCAAAGAAAAAAAGTTTAAGTTGGAAAAAGAGATACAGCAACTAACCGAACAAAATTTAAACACCATATTTGGACTAGAATTTGTTCGCTCGGAATTTCCACTAAATAACTTTAGAATTGATACCTTAGCCTTTGACAAAGAAACAAACTCATTTGTCATTATTGAATATAAAAGAGATAAGAGCTTTAGTGTCGTAGATCAAGGCTATGCTTACTTGTCTTTGATGCTCAATAATAAAGCAGATTTTATTCTTGAATACAATGAGAATAAACACAACACTTTAAAGCGAAATGATATAGAATGGTCACAATCTCGTGTAATGTTCATTTCACCATCTTTCACTACCTATCAAAAAGAAGCTATCAATTTTAAAGACTTACCTATTGAACTATGGGAAATTAATCAGTTTGATAATGATACGGTTATGTATAATCATATTAGAACATCTGGTGCTCAAGAAAGCATTAAAACGATTTCGCAACAAAATGATGTAGTATCTAATGTTAGCAAAGAAATCAAGGTCTTCACTGAAGATGAAAACTTGGCTAAAGCCACGGATGAAATCAAAGAGTTGTATGAAAAATTTAAAATAGCTATTCTAAATTTAGATAATGACATAGAAATTAAGCCAAGGCAGTTATATGTTGCTTTTATAGCAGGCTCCAATATTGCAGATATTCATATCCAAAAGAATGCTTTAAAAATATGGCTTAATTTGAAAAAAGGAACACTGGATGATGCTAAAAATTTAGCAAGAGATGTTTCAAATACTGGACATTGGGGAAATGGAGATTATGAGTTGCAAATTAAATCGGATGATGATTTTGAATATATTCTAAGTTTAATAAGACAATCATTAAATCAAAATAAGAAGTAATATTGTTATCTTTTCTATAATTCCCACTATTTCTGTGGGGATTCG
>JAUPLS010000062.1 GCA_030836805.1 Campylobacterota bacterium
AGAGATCGGCATCAGCCTTGTAAGGCCACAACAAGGAACCCTTCAGGACAAGGCTTCTTACTTGGCGCGCATTGAGGCAGATAAAAGTATTGCTCTTTCTACCAAGCTGACAGGATATATTGGGCATATAGCCGTAAAAGAGTCACAAAAAATACACAAAGGCGACCTGCTTGTGCGCATCGATGATAAAGAATTGCGCTCTTCTATCGATGGCCTTGAAACAACCTTTGCGCAGCAAAAAAATGATGCGGCCCTGGCAAAAAGCATCCATGATCGCAATATCAAACTTTACAAAGCCGGGGGCTTGGCACGGGAACAAGTCGATATTTCTCAGGTTGCCCTACAGGGCAAAAAAGCAGTTGCCGCCAATACAGAGCAAAAGATGATACAGCTCAAACATCAGCAATCTTATTTGCAAATCCATGCACCTTTTGATGGGGAGATAGACGAGGTTATACTCCATGAAGGCGACTTGGCAACCATGGGCAAACCTATACTCAGCCTGAGCACTGGAGATAAAAAACTGGTATTTACTTATGCAGCAGGCACCAAGCCTATCAAAGAGGGGCAAAAAGTATTTATCAACAAGGCAGAAGCGGGACAGATAAAAACCATCTCTACCACAGCAGAAAACGGCTTGATGCGCGCAGAGACAGGAAATATTTCTTCTCTCTCTCTTCCTACGGGGAGTACCCTGCATATTCAAGTACTCAAAAACGAGGCCAAAGGATGTATTATCCCCAACGACACGATTTTGCACAACAAAGAAGGCAATTTCATTATGACTTATACAGAAGGTAAATTTATGGCGCTGCCCATAAAAATTACGATGCAAGAAGATGACAAATCTCTTGTTGAGCCTTGCCCTCATACGCCGGTTGCCCAAGCAAATGAGTCAAAATTAGGACAATTGCCTTTTTACGGTAAAGTACATATTTCAGGAACGGTTCATGAGTAGGCCATCAAACAGCTGGATAGAAAAAATTCTTAAAAAGCCCCATATTATTTTCTCTTTTTTGGCTCTTTTTATTTTTTCAGGAATGATGGGATACGGGAAAATCCATCGCAACCTTTTTCCCAATTCCAACTATCCTGAAGTAGCCCTGGTAATTGTAGAACCCGGCGCTTCAGCTAAAAGTATAGCAAGCAATATTGCGGTCGTAGCAGAAGAAGAGCTTTATGGCCTGGATGAAATTAGACGTGCCTATTCCAACACCATTGACGAGGTGACAGTCATTCGAGCAGAATTTGAGTACAGCAAGGATATCGATACAGCGGCTAATGATGTAGCCAATGCTCTTTCTAAAATACGCGCCAAACTTCCTTCGGACATCCAAGAACCGCAAATCATAAAGATCACTGAAGCAACCGCGCCTATACTTGTGGTTGCCATGTCACCCAAAAACAAAAATATAAGCCTGGCAGATGTCCGGGATCTAGCAAGCGGGGATATCAAACATACGCTGCTCAAAACAAAAGGTATTGCCAATGTCGATGTTTTTGGAGGCTATCAAAAAGAACTGCAGATTATTATCGACAAAAAGAAGCTTGACAGCCTTCATCTCTCTTTGGGCGAAGTTCTCGCTACTATCCAAAAAAGCGACAAAGAGTATGCGATTGGATTTGTGAGCAATGATGAGCATCGCTATCTGATCAAATCTCAAGGCAAAAGAGAGCACGTTGAAAAACTCAAACTTTTGCCTCTTTCTTCTGATATTAAACTCGCCGATGTAGCCCAAATCTATTTTGGACACTACGAGAACAGTGCTGCTTATTTTGGTAACGGCAAAGAGGCAATCGCTTTATCAATTCAGCGCTCCATCAGCGCAGATGTTATCACGGCCATTGAACAGACTGAAAAACTCATTGAAGAATTTAAGGCAGAGTATCCTGAAGTTAATTTTGAGGTGTCAGATACACAAAAAGAAACTATTGCTCAAAGTACGCAAAATATGCTAGAGTCTCTCCGCGATGCGATCGTGATGTCCACCCTTGTTGTTTTTTTGTTTCTTGCTAGTTTTCGTCAAATCTTAGTTGTTTTGGTCACCATCCCCCTGGTCTATACTTCAACCATTGCTTTAATGTGGTTGACAGGAATAGACTTCAACGTCATCACGCTCACTGCAATCATTTTGGCTCTTGGCCTTTTGCTTGATGATACGGTAATAGTGGTCGAAAACATAGAGCGCCACTATAGGGAGCTGAACAAACCCATCCGAAAAGCTGTTTTGGAGGGAACCAGGGAGATCATGTTTGCAGATTTGAGCGGTTCAATCACTACGATGGTAGCCCTTGCGCCGATGCTCTTTGTCGGGGGCTATCCTCAAACGGTTTTTGCTCCGCTTGTGGGGACGCTTCTTTTGGCGCTGTTGGCTTCTTATGTCATCTCTATTGTTGCGGTACCTTTGCTTTCGCTTTATATCTTAACAATTCAAAATGCTTTTCTTCTAAAAATTGAAAATGCTTTCCACCTTGTCGCAAGTCGTGCCAATGACATAATTCATACTTTTTTTTCTTCGATTGTGCGAACAGCCGTTACCCGCAAGGGTATGGGAATATTTTATTTTATGGTGCTTCTTGGACTTTTCTTTACCTCTGTTAAATTTGTTATGCCGGTTGTAGGCCAGGAGCTGATGCCTCCCATGGATACAGGCGGTATCAATATTAAAATCACAACAGACGCCAATCTTCCTATAGAAAAAAGTGAAGAGGTCATGAGAAAGGTAAATGAAATCATCCAAAAACAAGGCAAGCTTTTACGTGTTTCTGGGAGTATCGGAAGCGAAGCGGGTGTACTCAGCATAGGAAGCGGCAGCGGGACGGATTATCTCTCTATCGTAGCAACCTATATAGACA
>JAUPLS010000063.1 GCA_030836805.1 Campylobacterota bacterium
GATATAACCCCCTTTACTGCCTTGGATTATCCAGATCATTTGGCAGCCATTTTTTGGTTTGCCAAATGTCAAATGCAATGTGTTTATTGCTACAACAGAGATATTGTATTTGGTAATGGAAAAATATCCCAAGGCGAGGCTTTGACATTTTTACAAAATAGAAAGGGGTTGCTGGAAGGGGTAGTTTTATCTGGAGGCGAAGCCACGCTTTATGAAAGTTTAGCAGAGTTTTGCAAACAAATAAAACAGTTAAATTTTAAAATCAAATTGGATACCAATGGATTGAATCCGCAGATGATTTATACATTGGTAGAAAACAATCTGGTTGACTATATTGCGCTGGATTATAAAGCACCTAAACAAAAATTTCAGTCAATTACAAAAAATAAACATTTTGATGCTTTCTCTGCAACCTTAGATTATCTTATTAAAAAAGAGTTTCCTTTTGAAGTCAGAACGACAGTTCATAGTGATCTGCTGCAAGTAGAAGATATCAACCAAATTATCAAAGATTTGCTAAGAAGGGATTATAGGGACACTTATTATCTGCAAAAGTTTATTTACACTCCTGACACTATCGGAAAAGTCAAAGATCAAAAAAATACTTTTGATCTCTCAAGACTATCTTCCGATATAAAAGTTATTTGGAGGGGATAGGCTTCTTTTTTATCATCCACTTTTTGAAGGGCTGCAGCGAGCTAATATAGTCAGCCACATCTTTGAATTCTTGATCTTTCAATGGCAGTGTCGGCATAGCGTTTGCGTTATATCCGAACTCCTCATAATAAGAAGATGGATCTTTACCGTATTTTTCTATCTCTTCTTTGTGCCTAGTGTATGAAACTATATTAAAATCCGGCCCAAGCGCAGATCCTCCGTTTACAGTATGACATATTGCACAATTTTCTGCATAAACTTTTTTGCCCGCCTTGATGTCCGCCAGCAAAAAAGTGTTTATTAGAAATATTAGGAAAACCCCTAAACGGTTCATGCATCTATCCTTATTTTAAATATTTTTCGAAATATATCTAAATTAGGATAAAATTACTCTTAATTAAAATGAAAATGATAATTGTAATAATTTTATTTGTTAAAGAGGAAGGGTTTTTAGTAAAATACGAATGTTTGCAAATAGACAACAATACTATTTTTCGAGGAGCAAAAATCCCTCTTCGATCGTTTTGACTTTGCCTTGTAAAAAGAGAATAACTCCTGCATTGAGCCGAGCCAATTTTAATAGTTCGCCGCTTGGATTCTTGGTGAGTTCGATAGAGGTTTCAAGCGAAATAGGCTGTGTCGATTTTTTATAATTGATTCCAAAATCTTTAGGATCGACCTTGATTTCTTCCACTGTTGCATTTTTGACAATAAAGATAGAACATTTAGAGAATATTTCAGGCGTCCCTTCGTTGCCTTTGATGATAACCAGTGTTTTATATCTATCTTTGAAGAGTTGAATATATTTGTCAATAAACGGTTTGTGAAATGCTCCAATGATAGCCATATCGCTTTGCGAAATATTTAGCAGTTTCTCCAGCGTGTTTAATGAGGTCCGTATCCCTAGAGCCATTCGAATTCTGGTGAGTTCATGAAGTGCTTTAAAGTATTCTGCTCGATCAAAAAAATGAATGTTGTCGGCAAGGGCCAAACGGGCACATATCTCCTTAAGCACTGTCCCGCCTTTTGCAGGCTGTAAATCGTCGCCATGCAGAGAGAAGTGAACATTAAAAGGGGCGAGGTACCGGGCCACCAAAGGAAAAAGGTAAGGATTGTCAACTTTCCCGTCATAGGGGTAGCCAAATTCTATAGAATCGGATATAGGCTGGGGCTTGATAAACTCATCAAAGACCTCTATGGCCCCCCGAAGTTCCTCCAGGCTTTCTCCCTTAACCCTCCATCCCAATAGAAAAGCACTCACTTGTTCGGGGGTTACTTTTTGATTCAAGATACTTCTCAATGCATCTTTTATTTCATCTTTGGTCAAATCCCTGTTAAGTTTTTCACCGGTTCCTACAGCTTTAATATAAGGTAAAAAATTCATTATAGCCCACTCGATTTTTTCTTATCTTAACTAAAAATGAAAAAATACTTGTTGACCTGTGTCAATGAAGCATTTGGATGGCAGGCGAAATTCTTTAAATCTTTAAACAGGAAGAAAGAAGTTTACAATACAAGGCAATATATAGTGTAAAGGATTTTTAAAAGATTGCTTTAAATCAAGTTTTAAGGATGGAAAAATTGTTATAATCTGTGAAGATGAAAGAGGGGGAATGGCGATGGCATTAAAGTTTTTGGTAGTGTTTTTATCAATACTGTTTGCGGGCGGCGCACTTTATGCGGAAGAAGGAAAGAGGGTTTTTGAGACATACTGTTGGGGGTGTCATCATCAAACTGCAGTAGCTTTTGGCCCTTCTTTTGCAGAAATAGCCTCCAAAAGGAGTGCTGAAGAGATACGAGGAATGATTGTTGATCCCGAGGCTGTATCCAAAACTTTTGGGTACAGCCGCAATGCCATGCCCGCATTCAAGCTTAAAGAAGAGGAGCTGAGATCGATCACTGCATATATCCTCTCCTATAAACCAAAGGCAGAGCAATAATGTTTAGACTTTCAAATCTTTTAAAAAGTGTTGCTGAAGGTAAACCGGCTCGCGTACTGGATGGAAGTATAGCGATATGGAATTTTACCAATCGTTGCAATTTGAGCTGTTTGCACTGCTATTCAAAAGCAGATCTTGATGCAATAGATACTCTTAGTACGGCAGATATTATGGATACTTTGCCCAAACTAAAAGCCAATGGTATAAAATTTCTGATCTTTTCGGGGGGGGAACCTTTAACGCGAAAGGACTTGTTTGATATTGCTTCGCGCTGTAAAGAGCTTGGAATCATTACGTATCTTTCTACCAATGGGCTTTATGTTAAGCAGAGCAATGCCGAAAAGATACTTGATGCTTTTAATTATATAGGCATTAGTATCGATGGAAGTCCTGGGGTGCATGATAAATTTCGGGGGCTTAAAGGTTCTTTTGTTGAATCAATGAAGGCAGTAGATTTGCTTAACAGTTTTGGTAAAACAAAAGTAGGTATTCGTTTTACAATCACTAAAGATACCTATGATGATTTGGCATTTATCTTTGATCTTGCAGAGCAGCATAATATTCCAAAAGTGTATATCTCTCATCTTGTGTATAGCGGAAGAGGATTAGAAAATTTAGAAATGGATTTAAGCAAAGAGCAACGCATTGCAGCGGTTAATTATATTCTTGATAAAGCTTTTGAGTACCATGAAGCCAATAAGGATATTGAGATAGTAACCGGAAATATGGAGATGGATGCAATCTTGTTTTATGACAGGTTTGTTGAAAAATATCCGCAATGTGCTGATGAGATGAAGCGCAGGCTCATCGAATGGGGAGGAAATAGTGCAGGACGAAAATTGTTAAATATAGACAGCGAAGGATTTGTGAAGCCTGATCCTTTCTTCCCGGTCAAGATAGGCAATATTTTACATCAGGATTTTTCAGATATTTGGACGAATCATCCTGTGCCATTGCTCCAAAAGCTCAGAGTGCATCCCAGAGAACTTTCAGGCAGATGCGGATCTTGCCGTTATTTGGATATTTGCAATGGCGGTTCACGAAGCAGGGCATATGCAATCTATGGAGATTTATGGGCAGAAGACCCTTCTTGTTATTTAAGTGAAGAAAAAATCAAAGGAAACTAAATGAAAAAATTATTGTCGGCAGTTTTATTGACGGGCGCCTTGTTTGCTGCAACGCCAAGCGCATCAGAAAAACTTTTTGTAGTAGAAAGAGAATCACAATCGGTAGCAATCATTCATCAGGGACTGGCTAAATCCAGAATGGAAAATATGCACAATATGAACCACGGGATAATCAAATTCGATGAAAAAGACGGATATCTTATTAGTCGAGACGGATATGTGGTTCGATTTGATCCAGTCAATGAGAAAATACTAAACGAGTACAAAACAAGCGAGAGTGCAATCGGTTTTATCATCGGGAAAAATTATGTGGCTGTAGCCAACTATGATGACAAATCTGTAGATATTTTAACAAAAGATCTAAAGCCTATAGAGAAGATCAAAACCGATTCAAAAAATGTAGGAATCAAGATTTATAAAAATATGCTTATTTTTGCACAAATGGACAGCGATAAGGTGACAATTCTTGAAGATGAAAATGCAGGAAAAGGATTACCAAAATTCAAAATTGCTAAAGAGTTTAATGTGGGAAAAATGCCTTTTGATGCAATGATTCAAGATAATATGTATATTGTAGGATTCTTTCTCAGCAAGGCTTTTGGCGTCATTGATTTAGACAAGATGGAATATTTTCAGATTGAAATAAAGGCCGAAGGCAACAAACCTGTGTTAAAAGTGCCTCATTTTGGTTTTTGGAGTTTAAGCGAAGATAGAACTTTTATACCCGCAGTAGGCGATAATGCCGTACTGGTTTATGATAAAAAATTTAACTTTATTAAAAATATTACTACACAGGGTTTGCCGGTATTTACAACACTCAGCCCCGACAAAAAATATCTTGCGGTTACTTTTTCCGGTAAAGATTTTCCTGTGATCCAGATCATCGATGCCAAAACGTATGATATTATTAAAACTTTTACATTTCCGGGAAAAGTCTTGCATGTGAGATGGTCTGATGTGGATGATCTTTTATATGTTTCCGTGAATGATGCGAATCAAATCAGTGTTATCAATACTAAAGAATGGTTTTTGGAGCGAGAGATTTTTCAGCTTAAACATCCTTCGGGAATTTTTATCTATCAGCATAAGGAGTAGAAGATGGGAAAAGTCTATTTAACCGGTGCCGGCCCGGGAGACATTGAGCTGCTAACCATTAAAGCACTTCGCGTCGTAAAGGAAGCCGATGTAATCATTTATGATCGACTTGCCAATCCGGATATTTTAAAAGAAGCCAAGAATGGATGTGAATTTGTTTATGTCGGCAAAGAGGATTCGTACCATACGCTTCCTCAAGAGGAGATTAATGAAGTCATCTATCAAAACGCATTAAAATATGAAAATGTGGTTCGCCTCAAAGGCGGGGATCCTTTTGTTTTCGGACGCGGCGGAGAAGAGGGGATTTATCTAAAAGAGCGTGGAATAAAATTTGAGTTTATTCCCGGAATTACTTCCGCAATCGCCGTGCCTCAGTATGCGGGCATTCCAGTGACGCATCGGGGAATTACGGTGTCTTTTAGGGTTGTTACCGGGCATGAGTCTACACACAAAGATCACTCGCAGATCCCTTGGGAGAACTATAAAACAGATGATACGATCGTTTTTTTAATGGGACTTCACCGTCTAAAACATATTGCACAAAAACTCATAAAAATCGGAAAGCCGAAGGATTATCCTGTTGCAGTTATCAGCCGAGGTACAACCAAAGATGCAAAAACAGTGACAGGAACGCTTGATACGATTTGGGAGCTTGCCAAAGATTTGCCCACGCCCGCATTGATTGTAGTAGGGGAGGTAGTAAAGTTGAGAGATCAGCTCAATTGGTTTGAAGAAGAATAATAAAAAAGGATTTTTCCCGTTGCCTTTTGCTACATTTTTTTTGAAAATAAATTTTATCTCTCAAAGAAAGTTTAAAAAAATAAACTTTTTAAACTTTCTTTGATATAATCAGTTATTATCCGATTCAATTTAATAATAAAGAATCTGTTGTATGAACCGAAAGGTATCTGTTGTATAATTTAACTGATATTCAGCTTTTTTCTAAACTCTCACCAAATTATCTCACAGAGATTAAGCAAAATGCCATCATAAAAAACTATACGAAAGAAAGTATTGTTTTTTATGAGGGAGACAGCGGAGAGTATCTCTATATTCTTCTTGAGGGTACCGTAAAACTTTATAAAACAACCCCAAAAGGGACTCAAATTCAAATTAATCGTTTTGATGCTCCTGTAATAGTAGGAGAATATGCTTGTTTTGAAAGCCAACCTTTTCCGGTAAGTTGTGAATTCGTAACAGACGGAAAAATGGCACTGGTGCATTTTGATTACATTCTTAAAAATCTTGAAAATAAGCAGTTTTCTTTGGAATTGATCAAATCGCTCACCTCAAAAATCATGGTTCTTTCGGCATTGATACACAAGGAGACCATTCTTTCTTCTGAAGCCAAAGTGGCAAAGATGCTTATAGAAAATGTTGAGATCTTTACCAAACTTAAATATAATGAGATTGCTTCTATTTTGAATCTTACCCCAGAAACGCTTTCCCGTATTTTCAAGAAATTAAAAAAAGAACAAATTATCAAGATAAAAACAGGAGAACATATTAAAATTCTCAATTATGATGCGCTTGAAGAGATCATTGAAAGCAATAAAGTCAAAAACTGCACAGATTGTCTGGCGCACTTTAAAGCGGAGATGGGGATAAAATAGTTTTATCTCCCCGGTATTCCTTCTTCCCATGCCTGAAACGCATCGTCAAAATAAACGATACGCTGTTTCTTGAATTCTACGGTCGAGTAGAGTTTCCCGTATTCTTTTAAGCCCGTTTCTTGTGCTATCTCTTCGATAATCATGTCGCACTCTTCTTGGGTTTTGGCATGCACCATTGCAAAAAGATTGTAAGGCCATCCTGAATAGCTCGGACGCAAATAGCAATGGCTTACCGCGGAGAAACTCGCTATCTCTTTTCCTATGGTTTCCGCTTGATTTTCGGGTGCTACCCAGACGCTCATAGCGTTGGCATTAAAACCGGCTTTTCTGTGATTAAGGATCGTTGCAAAACGACGCATAACGCCGCTTTCGATCAACTCTTTAGCGAGGCCGAAGAAAGCCTCATAGGGGATGCCCAGCTGTTCTACAATGTCCTTAAAGGGCTCTTCGGTGACTTGGATATCATTCTGTAGCGCTTTGATGACAGCTATATGCCGAGGGGTGAGCTCCAAATTTTTATGGGCAGCTTTTTTCACCTCTTCTTTTTTGCTTCTCATGCCTGTAGTATCCATTTTTACGGATATTTTAAACATTTTAAGTGTTGGAAGAATGATAAAGTCGTTCACTCCGGCCTGCTCTGCTAACAGTTGTACCGTTTTTTCCAGTCCAAATTTGCTCTCTGGGGCTACCGCCAAAGTAAACCACATATTATAGTCGTGATCACGGAGATAATTGTGGCTTACTCCGGGATGGGCATTGATGAGGCTGGACGCGCTGCCAATATGGTCTTTGGGTACCTTAAATGCAACCAGGGAGGAGGCGTATCCCAATCTTTTTGTATCAAAAATAGCAGAGGTTTGTCGAATAATCTTCTGCTCTTTGAGACTTTGAACAAGAGAAATGACCTCATTTTCCGTTCCATTAAGCCCTTCGGCTAAAACCTTAAAGGGTCTTTGGGTGAGAGGGAAAGCATTTTGCATTTGATAGAGCAACTCATTTTGCATTCTAGACACCTTGACTATTTATTGAATTATATTATATTAAATTATAGGTTGCTTTTGCTTGATGTGTATCAAATTTATTGTGGTAAACTTTTGCTACATTAGTGTAGAATGACGAAAAGGAATATAATGTCTTTTTTCCCAATGTATATGGATATGCGGCACCTTAAAGTATTGGTGATAGGGGGAGGAACAATTGCAACTGAGAAATTAGAGAAACTTGTTGATTTCACCAAGGAGATCACAGTCATTGCTGCTAATATAAGTACTCAGGCAGGTTTTCTTATTAAAGAGCATAGCTTGACTCTTCATCAAAGGATGTATCAAAAGGGTGATATAAAAGGGTTTGATATCGTGATTGTGGCGACAGATACAATAGATCTTCATCGCACAATCTATGAAGAGTCGAGAGGGAGCAGGATATTGGTCAACAGTGTGGACGATACGGCCTACTGTGACTTTATTTTTCCTTCTTATATCAAACAGGGAGATCTAACCATTTCTTTTTCGACAGGAGGAGCTTCTCCCGCATTTGCTAAGCAGATACGAAGTTATTTTCTAAGCAAAATCCCAGATACGGTGGATGAATTCTTGCAAAACATGAAATCTTTACGCACACAGATACCCAAAGGCAAAGAGCGGATGCAGAAATTTGATGCGATGGCAAAAGAATTCATTGAAAAAAACTTTAAGTCTTGATGCGGGTCAATGCAATCAAAAAGAAAGCCGATTATAATGCGGCAAATTAAACTATATAGGAGACAGCACAATGCAAGCAATTAATAAACCAGACAATGCAGAAGAATTTATGCCTCAGGGGGCTACGGTTCCTTTTTTTAAATACCAAATGGGAGAAGACCAGATCATAGAATTTGATACTTCAAA
>JAUPLS010000064.1 GCA_030836805.1 Campylobacterota bacterium
CTTCTCTCATAAAAGGGAATGTCTTATCCAGCGCGCTGTCTGAAACAAGATTGATCCACAAGATCTGTACGGGATAAAGCGGAAGCGGAAGCCCCATCAAAATGGCGCCCGTGATAAGTATCACCTCGTCAAGGCTTGTTGAGACAAGAAAATAGATTGCTTTTCGGATATTGGCCGCGATCGTCCGCCCCTGCCTGATCGCATCAACAATAATAGAAAGATTATTATCGGCAAGCACCATCTTTGCCGTAGATTTTGCAGCGTCTGTACCGCTTCCCATAGCAATCCCAAGATCTGCGGCCTTTAAGGCGGGTACATCATTGGCTCCATCTCCGGTAACCGCGACAATCTCTCCTTGCTTTTGAAGCATTTTGACAATACGGTATTTGTGCTCAGGAAGCACCCTTGACCAAACGACTACTTTGGGCAATATACCAAGCAATCTCTCATCATCCATCTCATCAAGTTCTTTTCCGGTAACCGTCAGGTCTCCCTCTTGATAGATATTTACAGACTTTGCCACAGCTGTAGCCGTAAGAGGATTGTCTCCCGTGATCATCATCACCTTAAGCCCTGCTTTTTGTGCTGTCTTTACCGCATCCAAAACCCCTTTTTTGGGAGGGTCCAAAAATCCAACCAAGCCTACAATCCTGACTTGCCAATCATCTATTTTCTCTGTTGTGTACTCTCCCATACCAAGAGCGATGACTCTTAGGCCTTCAGATGCCATCACATCATGTTCCTGCTGAAGCTTTGCAAAATCCTCTTCATTAAGTGCAAATTGTTTAAGCGATTCAAAAGCACCCTTCACAAAGATCTTATGCTCTTTTTGAACCATATGCGAACTTGCCATCAGCCTATATGTGGCATCAAAGGGATAGAGATTGATGCGGGGATACTGCTCTTGGATTTGATCAAACGCTTTTCCGACCCAATGTGCAAGTGCGATATCCAAAGGGTCCCCTTTGCCCCCGGAGGATTCATTGGCAAGTGCGGAGACGGTTTGCACGAAAGCATCATCCAAAGAGAAAACCTTTTCAACTTTGAGTTTTCCCTCCGTAATGGTTCCGGTTTTATCTGAAGCAATGACCGTAGCGCTTCCCAGAGTTTGCGCAGAGGGCAAATGACGGATATAAACTTTTTTTAGACTCAAGCTCATAGATCCTATAGTAAGGACCAGAGTAACGACTATGGGAAGTCCTTCGGGTACCGCAGAAACCAGTTCTGCGATCACCAGATAGATCACCTCGAAAATTCCTCTGCCCTGCCAAAGTGCAAGGGCTGCAGTCAGGACAATCAAAATAGACACAACAGACATATGTTTTTTATTGAATACCTCAAGTGCTTTGACAAGCGGCGAATCCGGCGAAGCCTCTTTTGCCTGATTTGCGATAGAAGCAAGGTAACTCTTCTGTCCCGTAAATATCACAAATCCTTCTGCACTTCCTTTGGTTACAGTCGTGCCGGAAAGTGCCATATTGTCCAACTCATAAGGCAGCGCTTCTTTGGAAAGAAGAAGATTCGCATCTTTAGCCACCGGCAGGGATTCTCCCGTAAGAATCGCCTCATCGATGACTAGCCCATTTGTTTTGAAAAGACGAATATCTGCAGGTACGATATCCCCCTCTTCCAACAGTACAAAATCTCCGGGCACAAGTTCTAAAGAAGCGATGCGCCCCACCCGGCCTTCACGCTTTACGTGCGTTTTGCTTTGAGTAAGTTTTTTGAGCGCTTCAATGGAGGTTAAGGCTTTGATCTCCTGCCAAAATCCAATCAGGGTATTGACAAGGATAATGACTATGATGAGTATCCCCTCATGGATATTTTTTAAAAAGATAGACAATACCGCTGCGAGAATAAGCACATAGACCAAAGGACTTTTAAACTGGGAAAAGAAAAGCGAAAAAAGATTGTTCTTTTTCTCTTCAATCTCATTTAATCCATAAAAAGCGAGGTTTTTTTGCACAACAGCATCGCTGAGCCCCTCCATGGAGGTTTCCAGCTCTTTTGCTAAGGCTTCAATTGTTTCACAATGGGGATACTGGGGAATAATCATTATTTTTCTTTCTATGTTAAATCTATAGGATAATATTATAGTGTAACATATTTTCCGTAAAAGCATTTTTGAAATTCCAAGCAGGCAAATGAGCTCATAGAAAATTTTAAATACGCCAAATAGCTGACATGCAGGGGATAATTCCGCTATAATAATATAAACAAAAACAAGGAAAGTCATCATGTGCGACTTTAGCAACCTTGATGAGACTCAAAAACAGGCTTATCACGAAAAACTTTTACATTGCGCCAATGCGTTTGGAGGCAAAAACTTCTTCTTACAGCTTCTTGAAGCTATCCGTGAGACAAAACCTCATCCCCTTACAGCCAGAAATAGTGAATTTGCCTTCCCTCTTGGCAGTATCAAGTGGAACAAAGTCATCTTCAACGACAAACTTCAACTTCTTCTTAAAGTACGTCTTGGAGAAAGCAAGCGAGGCAACCTTCTTCCGGAAGAGACAGATAAAAGCTATAAAAAAGTCCTCAATCTTGTACGCACCCTCAAGCCCATCGTTTTTACCGTTAAACCCGAACGAAAAGAAGACGGAAGCGGCTTTTTCTTTCAACCTTTTGAGGTAATAGACGCACATACCACAAGACTCAACCCTGTGTTTGATGCACTTTTTTTCTGCTCTTTAGATACGGTCAAAAAAGTGCTTAACTACGAACCGAAGGATTAAAATGCCCCCTTCAGACGGAAAAGTACGAGCCAATATCAAATACGGACAAGAGGTAGCTGTCGTTTTGAAGGAAGACCAGGCTTCGGGCCGATTAACGTACGGCAAGGTCCAAAAAATCCTTACCGGCTCTTCCATCCATCCTCACGGTATCAAAGTGCGCTTACATACCGGAGAAGTAGGAAGAGTGCAAGAGATACTGTGACACTCTATATCGACGGAGATGCTTTTCCCAATCTTCTTAAACCCATCGTATTGCGTAGTATCGAACGGCTTTCCCTGAATACCTTTGTGATATCAAATAAACGTATCACCATAGGCAACTCAAAACATATCCGATACATCATTGTAGAACAAGGGGCCGATGAAGCAGATCATCAAATCGTAGAAATGGTAAAAGAAGGCGATCTTGTCATCACCGCAGATATCCCGCTTGCCGACCGCATCATCTCACAAAATGCCCATGCCATAGACCACAGAGGCGAACTCTACAGTATCGACAACATCAAACAGTATTTAGCTATGCGTAACCTCGCCGAAGAGATACGAAACAGCGGAGAGATGACAGGAGGCCCTAAACCTTTCAGTCAAAAAGATGCACATGAATTTGCCAATGCCTTACATCGGTTTTTGACAAAATATGCCTAAGACTAAAATTGTGCTACAATAGAATAAATGGCATCAAAAAACATATTTGATGTATTGGAAGAAGGTCATGAAAAACAAGTACTATTTTTCACTTATTGCATTTATCTTATCAACAATAGTGTGTTTTGGTGTATCCAATGACACTAAAACCCCAAAAATGATGACATCAGCCAATCCAGACACAACGTTTACGCCGATACCGGGAAGCTTAGTGCGCAAAAAGATCCTTCACACGCTCAGAAAAGAGATCAGCCGGACACAAGGAGTCGAAACGGTATTTGTCGTCAAATATCTCAAAGTCAAAGGGGACTGGGCCTGGATACATGTTCTGCCTCAGTCATCAGGCGGCATCAACCGCTATGAAGATATCTCAGCGCTGTTACATTTTCAACATGGAGAGTGGGCTATAGCAGAATTGCCTTGCACAGAAACAGAAAATCCCGAATGTCTAGATGATCCGGGATACTTTGCAGGGCTCAAAAAGCGTTTTCCGCAACTGCCCGTACAGATACTTCCTGACGAATGAAACAAACCATAAAGAGAACAGGATGCAATAAATTTTCCAACGAAGCTTATATCTCCTCACATTCCAACTCATACATATACTCACCAAAATTTCGCTCCAGCATCTGTTCTATCTTCTCTTTGTATTGTGCGCCGCTTCTGGCATCGTGGGCAAGAAATGCAAAGGCAACATCGGCTTCTTTGGCATATTCCCCACTTACATCAAGCACAGAAACATTGAAAGACTTGAGCTTTTCCTTAAGGCTGTTTAAGATGCTTCTGCGCCCCTTAAGGGAAGACACATAGGGCAACTCTAGATGAATGTGACAATGAAAGATAATCATATATGATCCTCGTATAACTCGTATGAAATAAGGTATTATAGCCTAGAAGGCTTGATAAACTTCTACCATCCCTATGTCATCTACCCTGCAAATGCCCAAAGTGCCCCACAAAAACAGATTGGCGCCTTGTCTTTACTCGGAATAAACACATACCATTGCATCACAAAAAGCGCTATAATAAAAATTGCATAAGAAACACAGAGGTACAGGATGCTAAAAAATAAAATATCACTCTTCAAGCTACTTGGTTTTACTGTATCTATTGATGCGAGTTGGAGCATTATCCTTTTTCTCATAGTGTGGTCGCTCGCCAAGGGATTCTTTCCCGGCAATTTTCCGGATCTTAGCGAGCAAACCTATTGGCTGATGGCCATAGTCGGAGCCCTGGGCCTCTTTGCATCAATCATCATCCATGAATTTTCTCATGCACTGATAGCCAGAAAATATGGACTCAAAATACAAAACATAACACTTTTTATTTTTGGCGGCGTGGCTGAAATGAAAGAGGAACCCGGTAGTCCCAAAATCGAATTTTTCATGGCAATCGCAGGGCCGATAGCCAGCCTTTTGCTCTCTATTCTTTTTGGCACACTTCATAGGTTTGCCATCACCATAGGGCTGCCGGTGCCTGTGACAGGGGTTTTGGAATATCTCGGCACCATCAACATGCTTCTTGCGGCCTTCAATATGATTCCTGCATTTCCGACAGATGGGGGACGAGTGCTCCGCTCCATTCTATGGTGGGCAAAAAATGATATCAGGCGTGCAACCCGAATGGCTTCGCGTGTGAGCCTGATTTTTTCCGTAAGTATTATTTTTATTGGATTTATCAATATAGTCGCAGACAATTTCATTGGGGGCTTATGGTGGATACTTATCGGGTCTTTTCTCTTTAGTGCTGCCAACATTTCTTATCATTCTTTGGTGCTAAAGCAATCATTCGAAGGAAAAATGATACATCATTTTATGAACCCTGCCCCCATTACGGTTCCTTCCGATATCACTTTACAAGAGTTTGTCGACCATTATCTTTACCGTTATCCTCACAAAATGTTTCCCGTAACAAAAGATAATAAAATTTCGGGGATCATTACTATCAAGGATATCAAAGCCATACCCAGCGAAGAATGGCAGCACTTTTCGGTGGGTAAAATAATGCAACCAAAAAATCAGGACAATTCAATCACAGCGAATACTTCCATCAATGATGCCCTGGCCAAAATGAACAAAACGGGACTTAGCCGATTGCTGGTAACCGAACATGGTAGGGCAATAGGGATCATTACCCTTAAAGACTTGCTTGAATTTATAGCACTAAAGATGGAATTGGAAGAATAGCTCCAAGCATCATACACTTATCAAATGATCTCATTTTTGCTATAATTATCTTTAATAAAACTATTAGGGCCGCAAAACAATGAAACAGATTATTTCTCATAAATATCGCCGTTTTGTGATCTATTTCAAAATTTTTATGGCTGTAATACTTCTGCCTTTGGTTTACAATTTCATTCCCATAAACCACACAACCACCACCTTTTATCTACCGGCTTCCGACTTCGAAACCGTCAAAAAAACACTGAAAAAAAATGGCTATGATGTCACATGGATAGATGCATTGATGCTCAAACTTATCCGGGTTCCCATGAAAGGATGGTATGAAGTAGATCCAAAAGAGCATGGGCGGCTGCTCTTTTATGAGTATTTGCATCGCAAGAGAGCCCGAACGATGCAGGTGGTCATCTATGCAGGCGAAACCAAAGAAGAACTTGTCAAGCGGCTGGCAAATGATATGAAGTTAGATGAAGAGAAACTCATGCGCTACTACAAAAAATATGCACGCTTTGAAGAAGGAGACATCCTTGCCCATCGTTATACAATAGCCCGAAGTGCCAACGAAAAAACGACAATGGAATATCTGTTTAGACGCTCTTCGCAGATGCTTGAACTCTTCAAAAAAGAGCATCTTCAAGAAGCCGATGCATCAAAACTTCAACAAACACGCATCATTGCCTCCATCATCCAAAAAGAGAGCAGCTCTGCAGATGAAATGCCTGCTATCTCTTCAGTGATTCATAACAGGCTCAAAAAAAATATGAGGCTCCAGATGGACGGCACCCTCAACTACGGTCCACATTCTCATACTATCATCACCCCTGAACGCATTAAAACAGATAAGAGCCCTTTTAATACCTATAAACACAGAGGCCTTCCGCCCTACGCTCTGGGCACGATAAGTCTTGAGGCGCTCACTGCGGCAGTTTACCCCACAAACAGTGACTATCTTTTCTTTATGCTGAACAAAGACGGTACGCATAATTTTACACAGACTTATGAAGAGCACAGAAAAAACATTAAAATCTTTAGAGCATATCTCAATGAGAAAAAAGCCCAAGAAGGCAATACCACCTTGCAACCCAACAACAGCGAACAAAGACTAACGAGTCAATAATGCTTTGAAGCGTTCCCAAAAAGTCATTTTTTTATTTTGCTCTTTTTGAACTGTTTCGTTATGCTGTGCTTGTGTTTCAAGCTCCTTCAGGCATTTGGAAAGATTGTCTTTGGCGCGCTGGAGATGCCTGGGTTTAAAATCATTGCGCATCTAAAACCTTTTCTATCTCATGCATTGCATCTTCATTTTTCAATCCAAATTTGATCTCAATCCGTCTTGAAGCTTCTTGATTTTCGACTCCATTTACTTTGATTGCATCCAAAAAAGCACGTCCCGACGCAATCAAGAGAGGTTTGATGTTTTGTTCTTTAGCAAAATCAAGCGAAAGTAAAAAATTCATGACTGCCAAGGCACGTTTTTGTGAAAGATCAAGGTTATAAAGATATCCGCCGTCGCTGTCGGTATGCCCTTCAATGATAATTCTGTCCAGATGCGGTTTGATCTTTGGATTGGTCACCAATGCGCCCACATACTCTTCAAATGCTTTTTTAAGGCTGGCTTTCGACTCCTCCTTTAACTCTGCACTTCCTTTGTCAAATAAGATACTTGATGCAAGCCTAAGCGAACCGCTTTGTCTGTCTATGGCTATTTTATCCCCTAGCTCTTCCTTAAGTGCAGCAATAACTTTGAGCTTAATGCCCGTAAGCGCTTTAATCTTTGCTTTTTGTGCTTGCAGGTTGGCTACCAGCTCATCATATTTGGTCTGTTTTTCATCCAAAGCATTAAGCAGCGCCAACAGCTTTTCATCATTGAGTTTGGCGGTTTTGTTTGCTTCGTTCAGCTCGCTGGAGAGCACAAGGACTTTACCTTCATACTCTTCGATTTTTTTAGTCTGCGTATTGATGGTGGTGTTGCTCTCTTTGAGAAGATTTTGCACAATAACTACTTTGTTGCTCAACAAGTCTTTTTGGGTGTTGGCTTCAAGCAGCATGGCATTAAGCTTTTTGATCTCATCTTCTTTAAGTCTCAAAATTTGTTCATTCTGAGAAAGTGCGTTGGTTTTTTCACCCAAAAGTGTTTTATTTTTGGAAAGCGAAGCACTTAATTCATCAAGAGCGCGTTCTTTGTTTTGAAGTGTCTGAGACATCAGTGTAAGTGCATCTTCTTTTTTGTGAAGGTCTGTTTTGAGAATAATAGACTTGGAGACAATAGCTCCGATAAGAAGGATAAATACAAAAAGCAATCCCGCCATCAAATCAGCATAAGATATCCAGAAATTGCTTTCGTCGCTTGTACTTTTTCTACTAAACACTATTTTGCATCCTCTTTGCTGGTTACTATATTTTTTAGTATCATCTGATTCTGCTCTGAAATGATCTGCGCAAAAACAGTTAACTTTTCTACAATCTCCCCCATCTCCTGATCTATCTTATCAAAAGTATGGTCCACACTTCCATCAAAACGCTCCATCGCTTTTTGAAGATTTTTAGCATTGGAGTTAAAGCCTTCTATATTCTGCTTAATGGTAGAAACGGCATTGATACTCTCTTGGCGGTCCTGTACTTTTTCAAGCGTCATACGCAGATCGGTTGTGACATATTGAAGATTTTTGGTCAGTTCCCCAAAACTGTGTGTTGTCTCATTAATAATAGTTGTAAAATTTTTTAGGTACTGCTCATTGAGCTCTTTGATAAAATCAAGATTAAAGGTTTCTTTAAGTGTTTGGACAATTTGCTGATCCTTGAGTTCACTTTGCGTATGTTCATGCTTGATGAGTTCGCTTTTTGTCCATACCCTGGAGTTGTAAATTTTTTCAAGCCCTAGGATATTTTTATCGATCTTGGCATTGCCCCTTTTTTCAAAATAGGTCCATATCAACGAGAGCATAATCCCGTAGATAGAGGCATAAAAAGCTGTCCCTATCCCCGAAAGAAGTATGGATATCTCACGATCAAGCGCCTCAAGATCTTTGACTGTAAAGTCCGGCATCGAAAGTGCAATGGCAACGAAAGTTCCTAAAATTCCCAGCATGGGAAAAACAGAGGGCGCCACTCTGGCAAAATTATCATTACGGATATCCTTATAATACTCAGCGATAAACTCCCGGACATTGAGTGTTGACTTTGTCTTCTCCATAATGGTCAGAGCATTGGCGCGAAGCGCATTTTGGAGTGCCCCTTCCATCTTTGCAAAAGATCCTCTCATGTGACAGGCAGCATAATTGGCATTATGTTGCGTAAAAAGTACGAAAACAATAAATATAAAAGCTACAATGATCAATGTATGGGGCTCTACTTTTAGCGGCACAATATCTAAGTATCCCAACACCAGCCCCAACAGAAAAACAAAAGGCAAAAGCAACAAAGCAAAAGAACGAGAAATACATGAAGTATCGTGATTTTTGTCAAATTCCAACATAAAAAATCCTAAGGGTACAATTTTAAAAATTATACTCAAAATGAGTAAATAAAAGGCTGATGAAAACCTCAATCCATCACTATTACTTCACCAAAGGGGACATTCAGAGATTTTGGCATAACCCATAGTACGTCAAAGGGGGCTTCACGCTGCGGAAATATGCCATGGCCATCAGTAAAATAAAGCAGCAAAGCCGGGTAATCAATAGATGTTTCCATATAGTCAAACACGGCACGAAAATCAGTTCCCCCTCTGCCGCTGGCTTTATATTCAAGCGGTTCGCCCGGCAGGAAAACCCTATGAGACTGTATTTGCGCATCTGCAGTGATCAAGTCGATCTCATAGTTGGGATAACTCTCCATGATTGCATCGACCTCGGATAAAAATCTGCCCAGAAGCAATTCATCTACGGAACCTGAGGTATCTATCGCAACCACAATGCGTAAAAGATCAGAACCCAAACTGGGCAAAAAGATACCTCGATAAAGATATTTCATATTGGGCGGCATAAACGTATAGGAGCTTTTGGCATAAGAGGCGATATATCGGTACAGCTGTTCGCGCCAATGGATTTTGTGGGAAAAATGTTCAGGAACAACAAATTCCAGATCTTTCGGCAAACTGCCCTGTCGATTGAGTTTTTGAAATATCTGCTCAAACTGTTCCTTTAACTCTTGCTTCAAAGACTCCTTATTCTTATTTGGATTCTCTTCTCTTGGTTCATCAGGCGGCATATCTTGAAACTTCCTTTTATTTTGAGAAGGATTTTGCCTATCGGTGCTCTTTGAAGTTATGCTTTCGCGAAGCTTATCGTTATTTTTATTCTCATCATCCGAAGCTGCCGCACTCTCTTGAGATACTCTGTTATTGCTACTTTTATCCTGCTTCCCCTGCGCTTGCTCTTTGAGGCTTTCATTGCCGCCAAGTTCTTCGTTGATGATCTCCAAACGCAGCGTCTCATAAACCTCTTCGGCATACATACCCTTAAATCGCTCTTGGTAATTCGCTCTTGGGGGAAGCTGCAGGCCGTTATTGACCAATATGGCGTTGACTGTATAATCCGTTGCCAACTGCCACAACCAATCATGGCGGCTATTGGTACGTTTTGCATGGCCCAACACCGCGTGCATTGCCCCATTTGCAAGCACAAATTCTATCTCTTCTGCATCCACGCTGTCAAAATATTCATCATTGTACTGCAAGCAAACACCATCAGAAAGGAACGACTCAATATTGTCGCTTTGTTCTAGCTTCAATACAGAAGCTATTGTTCCAAAATAGGGATGGTCCAACATCAGTTTGGCTTTGGCTTTGGCGATTTTTTCTAGATGTGTCATGTAATGATTATAGCAGAGTTTGATGAAAAATTATACAATTTACGGCCCCGGCATCTGTTTGGATTGTGCCATACTTATACAAACATTAAGGAGTCAAAATGAAAGAGTATATTGATATTTACCACAAACACAAAGAAAAAGTTGAAGCATTTATAGAAGATACCTTCCAGAACAATATAGGCCACGTTTCTGATCTGGAGGCAAATCATTATAAAAAACTTTTTCAAACATTTAGATCACTTGAGTTGGTTTATGTTGTCGACGGCCAAACAAAACTACAAATCTCCCCCAACATTTTTCCCAACAAAATAGATGAAAGGGCTAAAGGTGTCAGCAGGCATTATCTTATCAATCGTTTGAAAATAAAAGAAAACAATTTTGCTTTCACCACGCCTTACAAAAGTTCGCCTACGCAAAATCTTTGCATTACAGTGAGCAAAAAAGAAGGGGATAAAATTATTTTTATGGATTTTAATCTCAAACGGCTCATAGAAAGGCTCGGCTTCATAGAAAAAAATGCAACTTTTAGTCGTTTTCAAGAACTATTTTATATATTTGTGGGTTTTTTTATGATGACAATCGCCTTTGCGGCTATACTTTATGCGGGCATCAATTTTTTTCAAAGCATGTTCTCGCTTGATCTCTCCATACAAACGATATTTAAGCCCATCATCGCAGCCACATTAGGCTTAGCAATCTTTGATTTGGCCAAAACGGTTTTAGAGCAGGAGGTGTTTTATAAAAGCTATATCAAGGACGAAAGAGGCGAAGTCAAAGTGCTTACAAAGTTTCTCTTTACAATCCTTATCGCCTTGGCAATCGAAACACTGATGGTTGTCTTTAAGATAGCCATGAAAGAAAACCCGGACATGATCAATGCGCTTTATCTGATGAGCGGCATTTCTTTTGTCATACTCTCCTTGTCTGTTTTTATCTATCTGGCTAACAAAAAGGACTGATGTTGTATCTGTCATTGCATCCTTGTTTAAAGGTGAAAAATCATCATCCGCATAAAAGATGATGACACTTTTGCTATAATACGCCCATGAAAAAAACAGCACCCATTATAGAAGTTAAAAACCTTACTTTTGCCTACGATAAACAGATGATACTTGACAATATCTCTCTCACGGTAGAAGAGAAAGACTTCCTTGCGATCATTGGCCCTAACGGGGGAGGCAAGTCTACTCTGCTTAAACTGCTTCTTGGTATCCTTAAAAGCAAGGAAGGATCTATCAAAATAATGGGCAGGTCCCCATCACAAGTTGTTTCTTTGATTGGATATGTTCCGCAAAATACGAATATCAATACCGATTTTCCCATCAAAGTCATAGAAGTGGTACTCATGGGGCATGTCGGAAGCAAAAAACCTCTCTTTGGATACGGCAAAGAGGAGATAGCTTGTGCTATGGGTGCTCTTGAACAGGTTGGCATGGGGGCATTTGCACAAAGCAAAATAGGTTCGCTCTCAGGGGGACAAAGACAGCGTGTCATGGTCGCCAGAGCACTCTGTGCCCATCCGAAAATCCTTATGTTAGACGAACCCACTTCAAACATAGACATCCAAGGACAAAGAGAGATCTATGAACTTTTAAAAATGCTAAACCGGAACATGACTGTCATCGTCGTGAGCCATGACATCTCTGTGATACTTGAATACGCCAATAAAGCTGCGCACATCAATAAACGGCTCTCTTTCCATGATATCAGCGACAAAAAAAC
>JAUPLS010000065.1 GCA_030836805.1 Campylobacterota bacterium
TAACAAAACTATATCAGCCAAAAACTATAACCTCAAAAGAAATTCAGGATAATGGAACTTACAAAGTATATGGAGCGAATGGAGTAATAGGATATTTTGAAGAATATAATCATGAAGAAAATGAAGTTGTAATAACTTGTCGAGGTGCAACTTGCGGAACAATAAATATGACAGAAGCTAAATCGTGGATTACTGGCAATGCTATGGTGAGTCACCCAATAGATAACACTAAATTATTAAAAATATATTTATTTGAGATGTTAAAATACATTGATTTATCTATCGTAATAACTGGTACAGCTCAACCACAAATTACAAGAGAAAATATATCGCCAATCAAAATTCCACTTCCACCACTTGAAATTCAAGAAGAAATCGTTAAGGAGTGCCAAAAGGTAGATGATGAAGTTTTAAAAGCAAATGAGACGATAGAACAATCAAAAGCAAATATTATTTTAGCTATGAATTCATCTGAAGCTAATACACCTATGAAACTAGGCGATGCTTGTGATATGAAAGCAGGAAAATTTGTATCAGCAAAAGATATTTTTGATGAAAATGATGGAAGTATGTATCCTTGTTTTGGTGGCAATGGGCAAAGAGGATTTACAAAAACATTCACTCATGATGGAGTTTATCCACTTATCGGACGACAAGGTGCATTATGTGGAAATATCACTTTAGCACAAGGAAAATTTCATGCAACAGAACATGCAGTTGCAGTTACTCCACTTGTTGAAATGGATATAAAATGGTTATATCATAAACTTATTTTATTAAATCTAAACCAATATGCAACGGGTACAGCACAACCTGGGCTTTCGGTAAATAATATCAAAACGGTTTCAATATCGATGCCGCCCCTTGAAACTCAAAAACAAATCGTTTCAAAAATAGAAAAACTAGAAACCCTTATCGCCGAAGCTAAAAAAGTAATAGAGGGTTCAAAAGAGCAAAAAGAGACGATACTGCGGGAGTATCTATAGTTGTTTGAAACAGGAGGAAAAGGAAGCATGAGAGAACAATATTTTAGGGTAAAAGAAGAGAGTTTTGAGGTTTTGGGCGCCAACGGGCGTTCGATAGCGGCAGAGATTTTGCACTATGCCGACGATAAAACTTTTGTGCTTCCCGATACGTTTGAGATGCCTGATAAAGCATTTTACGAGTTTACAGGCGACCATGGGGAGATCCATTTCGCCCCTGCGTTTTTCGACGGGGTCTATCTGTTTGAAATGGCGCGGATAGACAAAGACGAGGCTCAGGAAAAGGCAAGGTCAGTTTATAGGCTCTTCATTGACTACGCTGTGGCAGAAGAGGAAGCCAAAAGACAGGAAGCATACCTGACATTCTACAAGCGCGTATCAAAAGATGATACGATTGAGTACATGGAAGAGATACTCCAAGCTTTTGATCAACAGTTGGAAAAGTATCCTAACCTAGGAGAAGCTTATGAAAAACTGGCTTTTGAACTGCTCAATGCTCACCACAGAGGTGCGTTGAAGTTCGGTATCTATATGATGCTTTTTGTGGAACTCAGTGATAAGGGATATGAGTTTTTTGAAATACTGGGCGGGTGTGAAGAACTGTCCTATCCGATCTCCATGCTTTTGCGATACAGAGCGACAGAATCAGACAATAACGAAAGGCTCTTCAGGCTTGCCAAGCGGACGGGAGGTTGGGCAAGAGTTTTTTATATTTACTCTTTGAATGCAGATAACAAGGAAAAGAGAGAATGGCTCATAGCGTATGGGCTTGACAACGGACAGGAAAGATATCTTGCGCGTATGTGCGAGGAAAAAGGAGAGATGCACGATATCCTCTCCATGTTAAAAAGCAGTTCGGATATGTATCAAAGGGTACTTTATAATGGCGCGGGAAAAATTTTGCAGACGTTTATAGACGGAAAGGCATTATCTACACCGAATCATCTTAAAACCCTGCTTATCGAATATCTGAGAGTCTCGCAGTCTTTTTGTCACAACCTGTCAAACTTTTATCTCGTAGCCAAAATATTTGACTATTTTCAAGATGAAGCAGAGGATGTGAGTGAAAATGAAAAAACCGAGGTCAAAGAAAACGTCATAGCGCTGTTTACCAAAAAAAGGGCGCGTAGCGCCATACGCGAAGGGTTGAAAGGAGATCCACAGACCGCGCTTGAACTTGGAAAACGCATCGGTATGAAAGATCTTTGGGAAGAACTCTTCATGATAGCTTTGTCGGACAGCAACTTTGAGGACTGGTATGCACTGACATTGACGGACGATATAGATGAGTACAAAAAACTGTGCGCATTTGCCGAAGGAAGGCTGCCGCTTGATGAGATCGCTACAGGCGTATCGGACGAGCTGGGGCTTGAAGAGAAATACGCTCCCCACATGAATCTTCTAATGGTTATACAGAATTTGGATAAGTTTACTGAACGGTTTGGTGAAAAACTGATCAAAACGGCTTTGAAAAGCCCTGTGGTCAATAACAGAAATATGGCATTAAGAATGGTATTGTCCTGGGATTGTGTGCCTGATGAGATATGTGAAATATTAACTGAAAACTATGATAAAGAACCAAATGATGATGCATTGAAAAAGTATGCTGAAATTTTGGGTCGAGAAAGGTGTTAGTTGGCACATGGCTTATATGATTACAGCAAAACAGGGAAACTTGCTCGATGAAGAAAACGCCACATTCATTGTCAACGCATCCAATACGAAATTGTTGCTTGGAAGCGGTGTTTCGATGGCATTCAAACGACATTGCGGCCATGCGCTGCAAAAAGAGATGGACAAAGCGCTTGAACAAATCGGCGGAGAACTCACGCAGGGCGATGTGGTGGCGACCTCTTCTGGCGATGCAGCAAATTTTTCTTATGCTCTCCATGCAGCGGTGATGAACTACAACAAAGGCGCAAAAGCCAATCAAAAATTTCCCACACTTGAAGTGATAGAAACTGCACTTCAAAATATCGAAAATTATCTTGTATGGTATGCAAGACACAAAGACACAAAGATGAAATTAGTTTTGCCACTTTTGGGGTGCGGCGTAGGGGGTCTTGAAAAAAGAGAAGTTATTGGCCTGTATAAAACGTTTTTTTTCCGCAAAGTACCGTTCGAGTGTGAGGTGGTCGTGTATGGTTATACGGATGAAGATTATCGGATGATCAAAAAGGATTTGGGGTGATTTTACAAAATTTACAAAAGCCTTAGCTACTTGATTGAGGTGAAATTGCACTTGTGTTTAGGATTGGCGTTTGGCAAAGTGTGATTTTATATAGCTGGAAAAAAGCTTTTGTAGCAATTCCGACAGAAAGCATTTTAAAAAGTATTGAGAGTTCGGTGAAAAGTTCGGTGAATACGGAAGTGCCGGAAAAGATGAGCGGAAGAGCCATAGGCGCTTGATATAGCTACGCAGCATCGCTGCTTTGCATCTTCGCGCCGCAATGGCGGCAGAATTCGCCCTTGCGAAAGGTCGGCTGACGGCATGCCTCACAAAGTGTTGTATGGTGAAAACCGCACACAAAACAGTACTCGCCATCAATCATGCATCCGCATTCGGAGCATTTTCCCATTTTTAGGTTAAGCAGCTCCTGCTTGCGTTTTTTTGCTCCTGTGGTATCGTTTTTTTGAACCCGATAGATAATGATGCCAAAAAGAGCAGTAAAAAAAAGTATCGCCAAGACATTTAGCACGATGACCATATTGTGCTGCATGAAAAAGGCGATGATCTTTTGAAAAAAGAGTTCGGGGATAATGTCATAGATAAACAACACAAGATAATAAAGCGTATAAAGCGCTGCCGCATTGGCCACATGCAAAGTTAAATGAGAGAGGATATAGTATTCGTGGCGCAACATAAATTTATACGCGAGATAAAAAAGCAGCCACACGGGGATCAAAAAAGCAAAAGCCTGCATTGTTCTTTTAAAGGAAAAATAGCGCACTTTATTTTCGTACGCCTTTTTAAGCTCATCCTTGTGGGATTTAAAATAGATGATAAAAGATTGATACGACGGGTATTGGCTCAAATCGGAGAGTTTTAAAATCTGCGCATCATATTCCGCGATAGTCTCTTGAAGTTTTTCAATTTCTTCTTTTATCTTTGTACTGTCGGTAGAAAAAATGGATTTTGACTTCTCCTGCTTTGCTACTTTTTCCAAGAGCAAATCACCGTATGAATCTTCCAGTTTTTCAATCTTATACTTTGTCTCTTGGTATTTTTTTTGAAGCTCCATGAATACTTTTTGATTGGACACAAAAAGGGGATCATTAAATATCGCCCGATAGAGTGCCCCAAGTTTTTTACATACCGGATCTTCTCCAAAGTCATTTTTTCTATCAAGTCGGCCATAGATATCTTTTGGCAAAGAAGCATCCCTTGCAAACCCTTTAAAGCTGAAATCCTCTTTTTTATTCATCATCTCTTTGCATACAAAACCATAGGCTTTGGCGGGAGATTTTTCTTGCTTAAGCTGCCATTCCAAACCCCATCCCATAATGATAAAAATGGTAAACAAAAACACGGCAAGAAGCATCTTTGAGCCTCTTGAAAGCTCTTTTTGGTTGACCCGGAAAAGAGATTTCTTGTATTCTGAAAGATAGTGTTTTAACTTTTGAATCATACGGAGGCACCTTTTATGCTGGAAAATTTAATAAGATTATATTTTAGCACAATTCAAAATAGAGTGAGACTTGTTGCGATAAAGCCAAAACTTGTTGATTGAGCATATCATCCCAATTATATAGGCTGCCTGCATGAGAATTTACCGATAATGCCAAAATGTGGCCTAGCCAATGCTCTCTCTGAAGCTAGAAAACAAAAAGCAATAAATAGATATGATAAGGAAGAGGGAATTCATGGAAAATTTAGATATTGCTCAAACTATTATGACTGATTTTGGCGCACGGACGTGCATTCGAGGAGTTGGATGTCATCCTGTACGCTATTTGTGGACCGATGCCTTTGCCGTATGCAACTTTTTGGAGCTTTTTCGCCAAACAGGCCGACAAGGCTACATGGATGAGGCTTTAGTGCTTATCGATCAAGTGCATCGGGTTTTAGGGCAATATCGTGGCGATGATCTGCGAAAGGGATGGATTAGCGGCCTTGAAGAAAAAGAGGGCGAATTGCATCCTGCAATAGGTGGATTAAGGATAGGCAAAAAGCACAATGAACGAAAAGTTGATGAGCCTTACAATGAGCGCCTGGAATGGGAACGGGATGGCCAATATTTTCACTACTTAACCAAATGGATGTGTGCGCTCAATCATGCCACCAGAGCAACAGACAATCCAAAATATAACCGTTGGGCTTTAGAGCTTGCTCAAACAGCGCATAGTAAATTTACGCATATGGCACCTGCCAATACAATGAGGATATACTGGAAGATGAGCACTGATCTTTCATATCCGCTAGTCTCTTCCATGGGACAGCATGATGCCTTGGACGGATACATCGCCTATCTTCAGCTTACCCAAGCAGCAGCCAAGTATGAGAAGGCATCACATGAACTTTATCTAAATACTGAAATCATACAGATGTCACATATGTGTCAAGCCATCGACTGGGCCACAGATGATCCGTTGGGGATCGGGGGGTTGCTTGGTGATGCTTGCCTACTATCCCAGCTTATCGTTCAAGGAAACATGAAATCTCTATGCGATATGCTCTCAAAATTACTACAGTACGCCAAAAGAGGGATAGATGCGTTTATGTTTACGGATACGTTGGAATATCCTGCACACTATCGACTTGCGTTTCGTGAGTTTGGTTTAAGTATCGGGTTGCATGGGATAAAAAAGATGCAGGCATTGATCAATGAACATCCGGCGCATTTCAAAGATCATCCATTATTGCAATCACAATTGAAAGATCTCGAAGCGTATCTTCCGCTATGCAAAATCATCGAAAATTTTTGGCTTGAATCCGAGAATCAAAAGAGTAATACATGGAGTGAACACCTTGATATCAATAGTGTGATGCTGGCCGCAAGTCTGATTCCGGATGGATATTTAAAAATAGACTGAATGATATTTTATCACCGCTCAAAAAGACATTTTGAACACTAAATCATTTTTGCTATAATTGCCGCATTATTTTTTTATCAAAAAAAAGAGAGAGTATGGATAAGATCAAAATCGGCGTGGTAACAACAAGTGACAGGGCGAGTCAGGGAATTTATGAAGATACCTCTGGTGTAGCGATCATGGAAACGATGAAGGCATATCTTTTAAACGAGTGCGAATATGTCTACAGATGCATACCCGACGAGCAAAACCTTATCGAGACTACACTGATCGAACTTTCACGTGACGAAAAATGCGACCTTAGTGTCACAACCGGCGGAACAGGACCCGCTGCACGCGATGTAACCACGGAAGCAACCGAAAATGTATGTCAAAAACTGCTGCCTGGTTTTGGGGAGCAGATGAGGGCTGTGAGTCTGCAATATGTTCCCACGGCTATTCTCTCCCGCCAAACAGCCGGGATATGCAACAACTCACTCATCATCAATCTTCCCGGAAAACCGAAATCCATCAGGGAGTGCCTTGATGCGGTTTTTCCTGCCGTGCCTTACTGTATCGATCTGATCGGAGGGAGCTATATGCAAGCCAATGAAGAAGTGATCAAAGTGTTTAGGCCAAAAGCAAATTAATAAATAGAAAGCGCAAAACAAAATGGATATAAATTTTATTGAATTAAAAATGAATGAGATTATTGCAGAACTCGAAAAAGAGGTAATGCAAATTCTCGGCAATGAAAAGCTTGACAGAAAGCAAACCAACCTTCGTATGAAACCGCTTGTTTCGACCAAAAAAATACTCAACAATGCAATTGACAGCATAAGGATGGTAGAAAAACTAGCGCAAGAGGAGACAGAAAAACAATGAAAATTCTTTTTTCTTTTTTCTTTTTTTCTTTTTTAATATTTGGACAAAATACTCAAAAGCAGGCTGACACTATGACAGGATATTTTATTTTGATTGGATTTGTAGCTACTTTGGCGTTCTTTTTTTGGGGCGTCTACAAAGCAGCTAAAACACAAAAAATCATCTATATGCTGGCCATGCTCCCTTTTATTTTGGGCATCATAGGTATGTTTTTTCTTTAAAAAGTCCCATTACTTCCGAGTACTTGTCATGCCTGCGCCAAGCCAATCCTGTATGCCTCCGCGATACCACTTGATATTTTCATGAGGATAGCCGATCTCCAAAAGCGCATTGATCATCCATGACGACTGGGCACACCAGGGACCATTGCAAAAAACGGCTATAATCTTAGCCTGTGCAAAATCATATTCATTTTCCCTGAGCATCTTAATACCGAGTCTGCTTAGCATCTGTTCAAACTCCTCTTTGAAAATATCCTTATCTTTAAAATAAGGATAAGGCATATTGACCGCACCGGGTATGGTTCTGTAGTCATACCATTCGTTGTTCCTGGCATCCACCAAAAGCATTTTGTCGTTTTGCTGCATCTCTTTAATGTAAGCAAGTACTTCTAACTCCCCGTATGTTTCAATATCCTCATCCAACATCATCGGGGAAAGCTTGCCCGTAGTGTGGACATAGGTGGATTTGCAAGCTTGTGGAACTTTTGGGTTTGCATAGCTGCCTGTCCAAACTGTTTCATTGGTGATTAGGTATCTTGAGACATTCTTTTGGAATATTCCTTTTTACAATAATGGTTTTGGTTTTTGCATCAGAGGTTGGTATGTTTACCGATATACCCTCATATTCAAAACCGACCCTGGCATGCGAAAGAACTAAAGCAAACATCATCAAAAGTACTAAATTTTTTATAATCATACTCTATCCTTTTTGCTTATATAAAATAATAATATCATAATTA
>JAUPLS010000066.1 GCA_030836805.1 Campylobacterota bacterium
TCCATCAACGTCGAATCAAAATCAAATACTGCCAGTTTTGACATCTTATACCCTCTTTCGAATATTGCCCGTCATCCTCGGGCTTGACCCGGGGATCCAAACTCTGGATTTCCATTCGGGTCTGGAATAACGCAAGCCAATAAGTCTTATGTAAAATTTTGATAAAATTATATCCAACTAACCAAAAATCCCTATAAAAGGCACATCACAAGATGTTTGAAACTTTCTGTAAAAACCTTCACAACGACCAGCCTTTCATTACCGTAGAGGTCAATCCGCCCCACGGCGCATCGCTCGATCCGATTATCCAGATGATCAAAGCCAGCAATCTTGCTTCAAAAGTATCGGGCTTTTCCTGTACAGACAATCCGCTGGCAAAACTCAAGATGTCCGGTGTGCTTTCTGCCATTAAACTCCAACAGACTTTCGGAAAACCGGTCATCGCAACTATGAGTATGAGAGACAAAAACAAACTCTCCTTGCAGTCTGAGGTACTGGGTGCCAACGATTTTGATGTGCGCTGCATTCTGGCTCTTACGGGTGATCCGGCTAAATACTCAGACCAACCCGAGGTCAAAGGTGTTTTGGAGCGTGATTCGACGCTGCTTTTAAGCATCATCTACCATCTAAACCGTGGCGTGGACTATTCCAACAAACCGCTCAACCCGGCACCCAAGCCGATCTATCCGTTTGCAGTCAGCAATGCCTATGCCAAAGACATGAAAAAACTTCAAAAACGGATTGTTAAAAAACTTGATTATGGTGCGCGGGCCATCATCACCCAGCCTGTCTATGATCTTGAAAACGCCAAAGAACTGTTAGAGCTTTTTGAAGAGGCCAAAGCGCTTAGTATCCGCGACACCGCCAAAGAAGCACAGCTGGTTTTGGGACAGTTTCCTCTCGTAGCCGCCAAGACGGCCAACTTCATCAATGACAAAGTGCCCGGCATCCATGTACCAAAAGAGATCATCGACGAGATGAACTTGGCTGCAATGGACGGAGAAAGCAAAGAACATGAGGTTGGATTTGCACTCTCCAAACGCATCTTTGATCAGATCATGGCACTGCATCCAAAAATACATCTCATGACACACAACCGCTTTGATCTGTGCAGCAAGCTAATAGGTTAGCCGTATTTAAACCTTACTTGTGTTTGAAAACTTCATGAAATATTTGGTAAAAATTGTGCTACAATAAAAAAACATAAGTTAAAAAAGGGGAGAAAAGATGAAGCCGTTATCTAGAATTCTTTGTGTATGCAATGACATAAACAAATCCCAAATGTTGTTTAGCAAGGCGGCACAGATTGCCAAGGAACATAATACAACACTTACTTTTCTCTTTGTAATAGAAAAGACGCTGTTTGAACTTCCGGTGTACGGAACAGATGAGATAGACATAAAAACTATCAAAAATATACTTGAAACACAAGCAGAAGAAACCGGACTTGAAAATACGGTTGTTTTTGTTTGCGAAAACGATACAATGGGCCGTGTTATGCTGGAACTGGAGAGGGAACATAGCAGCCTCATTATTACGCCTTATGAAGAAGAAATAACCAAAGCACTTGTTTTGATTTTGACCACCCCTGTTCTTATACTCAAAGAAGCAAATGCAAAATATGAAAATATTTTGGTAGCGCTAGACAATACACGGGTAGAAGAATATTGTCTCCCATTGGTGCAAAACCTTTTCAAAGAGGGCAAGCTTCATCTTCTGCAAGATGCACAATATTTCTTTTATCCTTTAACTGATCCTTTTTTATCCTCGGGGATGATTCCTTATGACACCATCCAGGAGATGGTAGAAGAAGAGGAAGTTATCGCATCTCAACGAAGTCATTTTGATCATTTCTGCAAAGCCCATGGACTCGAAGGCACTTTTAAACTAGGGGCACAAAGCATAGATGAAGGCATTATAGAGATGTCAAAACAGCATTCTTCGGACTTGCTGGTCATACTTCCCACCGAAGAAACTTTACTAGATATGGCTGTTAAAAATATTTTGCCTCTCTGCACAACTGATATATTTATATGCAAACAGAAATAAATCATGTTTTTGCCATGATTTATTTATAATACTGTGTTGAAATTTTAATTTTTAAAAAAAGGAAAACAAAAATGGATATTATAGAAAAAGAACTAAGTAGCCGAAAAGATGAAATCCAAAATGAAGTAGAATTACTTTTTAAAGCCAACATGAAAATCACCAATTGGGATGTAGCAGAAGCAGACAATACTAAAGCTGCCAAAATACTATTGGAGATCATGCAACAGAAGCTCGATATTATACGCGGTGATATCCTTGCAGGAAAATATGACAATTACTAAAACATTATACCGTCGATAGCATCATCGACAAAAAGAATTTTATTTCCAAGAAGATGTGAGTTTTACCCAAAAAGCGATACTCTCGTATAAACATACAGCGGATCATTAGATTTCTTCAAACACCATTTTTCCATTTTTAAATACACCTACTTTTTTTTGGCAAGCAAGGGAAGGCAAAGAAATATACTTGCCTATGATTCTTGATTGATGAAAATGACCTTCAACAACACAATCAACCTCTTGATAGCAAGAGAGTATCTGATCTACTCTCTTTTTGAATCCATCAAAACGGCGGCAAATCTCTTTTTTGGAGAGAGCTGCCATCTGATGGTTAATAATGCTTTTCTCAAAAGGTTTTAAGAGTGTAAGCACAGCAGGATTTCTTAGGATCTTGCAGTAAAGATCATAGATAAAACCTGTAGCATATTTATCTCCATGGGAAATCGCAATCTTTTTTTCTCCGAAACTAAAAAATACAGGCTGCTGTTCTCTGGTGTAAACATTCATGTTTGGAAAAAGCGTTGAAAGACAAAAGTCATGGTTGCCTTCAAAGTAGTGAATTTCGAGAGTCTTTGACAAGCTTTGCAAAAGCACAATAGCCTCTTTTGAGAATGTCTGAATATATTCATTGTAGCCAAAAAGCAGATCAAAATTGTCTCCCATCAGAAAAAGCTGAGGGGCAGCAATCTCACCGCTGGCTATTTTTTGAAGCAACACCAAAAAAGCATCCCCATGATGCGGATAGTGTGAATCGGCTACAAAAAGGGCTCCATCCTTAATGCGGCCCGGTTCTTTACGCTTCAATTTGTCCATTATGGAATATACGCGATTGCCGGTATACCCATTCCCTCATCAAAGCCACACATCAAATTGGCTGCCGCCAATGCTTGTGAGCTTGCACCCCGCAGCAGATTATCAATCGCTGAATTTACAAAAAGTGCATTACCGTTTTTGGCTGCATAAATATCACAAAAGTGCGTACCTGCCGTACTTTTGATATCAACCGGATTTTCGCGGATACGTATAAATTTATCATGAGCATAATGCTTCCTAAGCACGTCTAGGGGGTCAATGTCCTCTTTGAGCGTAGCATACACCGAGATCAATTCACCTCTTGTGGCGGGAATAAGATGCGGAACAAAATTGACATTCATCTTTACTTTATGTATCTTTTCTATTTTTTCTGCAATTTCAGGGGCATGGCGGTGTTTAAGGGGATTATAGGCAAAAATATTGTCATTGATTGTCACAAAATGAGCAGTCTCAGACAGTTTCTTTCCTGCCCCGCTTACACCGGATTTTGCATCCACAAACAATGGAGCCGAAGTATCGATATAGGGAATAAACGGCAATATTCCAAGCAATGTTGCCGTAGGATAGCATCCGGGGCCCGCTGCAAGCTTTGCTTTTTTTAAATCTTCTCTGTAATACTCAATCAATGCATAAACCGCATCATTTAAATGGTCTTTGTCTTCATGTTTGCAATATGTTTTTTCATATGTATCAAGCTCCAACCGATAATCGGCAGAAAGATCGACCACTTTGACGCCTTTATCTAAGATTTCTTTGGCAAATCCCATAGAAGCCTGATGCGGTAATGCTAAAAAAACCAATTCACAATGCTCCGCCACAGAGTTGGCATCTGCTTTTTCAACACCCATGCTCACCACTCCCAAAAGAGAAGGATGCAATTGTTCTATCATGCTATCGCCTGACGTAGTTGCCAGATAAGATAATTCGAACCCAGGGTGGCTGATAAGCATTTTAATCAACTCCAATCCAGTATACCCGCTTGCGCCCACAACACCTACTTTTATCAACTGCTTATCCTTCTTTTCTCGCTATTTATTCGCTAACGATAATCTCTTTATAAAATACTTCTTCGATCTCATAAGTTTTTTGCCCGCTTGGCAAATTCAACTCAACTTCATCACCCTCTTCTTTTCCTATCAATATCCTTGCCATGGGAGACTGGATGGAGATAAGTCCTTTAGAAGGATTCGATTCTTGACTCCCTACTATGGTATAACAGATCTCTTCTTGGCTTTCCTGATCCGTCAAAACCACCGTTGAACCAAAACAAACCCGTGCATGGGTTAAAGTTGAAGGATCCACTATCTGGGCCCTGCTTGTTAAATCCGTCAACTCTGCAATACGTGCCTCCATCAATCCTTGCTTTTCTTTTGCAGCATGATACTCTGCATTCTCCTTCAGGTCTCCCAGTGCACGTGCCTCATCTATAATTTTTGCAATTGCGGCTCTTTCTACTGTTTTCAAACGTTCTAACTCTTTAGAAAGTTTCAAATAAGTCTCTTTCAGCATCGGCTCTTTTTGCACGATATATCCTTTAAAATAATAGATTTGTTGTTTACGTAAAGTATTATACCAAAAAGGCTATAATAGCGATTAAAATCAATGAAAAATCTATGGAGTCGAGCATGATCCCACAAGGAGATATCAAATCTTTAACTCCTTGCAATCCACGCTAAAGTAATAGAATGAAACAAATACTAATAACAAATGATGATGGCTTTGAATCCAAAGGGCTTCTTGCGCTATTGGAGGCACTTAAACCTCTGGGAAATGTCACGGTAGTGGCTCCCACTGTAGAAAAATCGGCATGCGGACATTCATTAACCCTTACTCGTCCGCTTCGCTTTATCGAGTTAGATGATGACTTTTTTAAACTTGATGACGGCACCCCTACAGATTGTATCTTTTTGTCGCTCAATAAACTTTTTAACGATTCCCATCGTCCTGATCTTGTGATCTCCGGAATCAACAAAGGTGCCAACATGGGAGAAGATATCACCTATTCCGGTACTGCTGCAGCTGCAATGGAAGCTGTCTTGCAAGGCATTCCTGCAATTGCTATCTCGCAGGTTTGTCATGACCAATGTCAAAACATAGATGATTTTGGTTACGAATTGGCACAAGAAAGCATTGCATCACTTGTAAAGCGTATTTTTGAAGACCGTTTTCCTTTGCCTGAGCGTAAATTTCTCAATATCAATATTCCCCCTATCGGAAGGGATGAATGCAAGGGATTCAAAATCACCCGTGCAGGCAACAGAATCTATGGCAATGATGCCGATGTACACAAAAATCCCAGGGGCCTGGAGCATTACTGGATAGGATTGCCCCGACTTGACTGGAGAGAAAACAAAGGA
>JAUPLS010000067.1 GCA_030836805.1 Campylobacterota bacterium
AGTAGTGGAGGGTGAAAATGAGTAAGGCATTAGAGAATTTAACACCAATAGATCTTAACAGCGAAGAGAGACCACAGGATATAGAGGCACTACAGTTAAGGGTTGCCAGTCCTGAGAAAATACTTTCTTGGAGTTATGGTGAAGTAAAAAAGCCAGAAACAATCAATTATAGAACCCTTAAGCCTGAAAGAGACGGTCTTTTTTGCGCAAAAATTTTCGGGCCGATTAGAGATTATGAGTGTCTTTGCGGCAAATATAAAAAGATGCGATACAAAGGTGTTGTGTGTGAAAAATGTGGAGTGGAAGTTACAACTTCTAAAGTGAGAAGAACGCGTATGGGCCACATTGATCTTATTGCACCCGTTGCGCATATTTGGTATGTCTCATCTCTTCCGTCAAGAATAGGTACGCTTTTGGGCGTGAAGATGAAAGATCTTGAGCGTGTATTGTATTATGAAGCTTATATCGTCAAAACACCGGCAGAGGCAAGTTATGACAGTGAAGGGTTGAACCCACTTCAAAAATATGATGTGCTCAATGAAGAGCAGTATCAGCAAATCATGCAGCGTTTTGGCGAAACAGCGCTAGATGTAAGAATGGGGGGAGAGGTCATCCAGGAGCTTTTGGCGGAACTTGATTTGGTTGAAATGTTTAATCAGCTCAAAGAAGAGATTGAAGCCACAAAATCTGAAGCAAAAAGAAAGACAATCGTTAAGCGCCTTAAGGTGATCGAAGCTTTCCTTCACTCAGGAAACAGGCCAGAATGGATGATGCTTACGCAACTTCCGGTTTTGCCCCCGGATTTAAGACCGCTTGTGAGTCTTGATGGCGGAAAATTTGCTGTTTCGGATGTAAACGATCTTTACAGAAGAGTTATTAATCGAAATCAGCGCCTTAAAAGACTTGTAGAGCTTGATGCTCCAGAGATTATCGTGAGAAATGAAAAACGTATGCTTCAAGAAGCGGTAGATGCTCTTTTTGATAACGGCAGACGGGGAAATGCAGTAAAAGGAGCCAATAAAAGACCTCTAAAATCACTTTCAGAAGTGATCAAGGGGAAACAAGGACGATTTAGACAAAACCTTCTAGGTAAAAGGGTTGACTTTTCAGGACGTTCTGTTATTGTTGTCGGGCCGGATTTGCGCATGGATCAGTGTGGATTGCCTAAAAAAATGGCAATAGAGCTCTTTAAACCTCATTTGATGGCAAAGCTTGAAGAAAAAGGGTACGCAACGACACTGAAACAAGCTAAAAAAATGATTGAAAAACAAGAGAATGAGGTATGGGAATGCCTGGAGGAAGTAGTTGAAAATTATCCGATACTTCTTAACCGTGCACCAACGCTTCATAAGCTTTCTATTCAGGCATTTCACCCAAGGCTGATCGAAGGTAAAGCAATCCAGTTGCATCCTCTTGTTTGTTCTGCGTTCAACGCTGACTTCGATGGTGACCAAATGGCAGTACACATACCGCTTTCAGATGAAGCGATTGCAGAAGCAAAAGTATTGATGCTGGCTTCCATGAATATCTTGCTTCCTGCTTCAGGTAAGGCGATTGCTGTTCCGTCACAGGATATGATTTTGGGGCTTTATTATCTTACGCTTGAGAAAAATGATGTAAAAGGTGAGAATAAACTTTTTGCCAATGTAGAAGAGGTGGAAATTGCATTTGAACAAAATGCACTTAATTTAAATGCACGCATAAGAACAGTCATAGAAGGAAAAATAGCAAAATCGACAGCAGGTAGATTGATTTTAAAATCTATTATTCCTGACTATGTCCCTGAAAGATATTGGAATAAAGTCCTAAAGAAAAAAGATATCGGTGTCTTGGTTGACTATGTCTATAAAATAGGCGGAGTGGCTCAAACAGCATCTTTCCTTGATAATCTTAAAGACATGGGTTTCAAATATGCAACCAAAGTAGGTGTTTCTATCTCTATTGATGATATTAAGATACCTAGTATTAAAGAAGAGCTTATTGTTTCTGCAAAAGCTGAAGTGAAAGAAATCCAAAGACAATTTGGAGCAGGTCTTTTAACAGATCAAGAGCGTTATAATAAAATTATCGATATCTGGACAGATGCAAACAATAGCATTGCTGAGCAATTGATGAATCTTATTAGGGCAGATAAAGACGGGTTTAACTCAGTACATATGATGGCAGATTCAGGCGCAAGGGGTTCTGCGGCACAGATCAGACAGCTTTCAGGTATGCGGGGTCTTATGGCGAAATCGGATGGATCTATTATTGAAACACCTATTACGTCAAATTTCCGTGAAGGTTTGAATGTGCTTGAATACTTTATTTCGACACACGGTGCAAGAAAAGGTCTTGCGGATACGGCACTTAAAACGGCGAATGCCGGATATTTGACTAGAAAACTGATTGACGTGGCACAAAATGTTAAAATCTCTATGACTGACTGTGGTACACACGAGGGTGTTCAAGTTTCGGATATCGTTGTGGGTAATGAAATGATAGAACCGCTTGCAGATCGCATTTATGGGCGCGTGCTTGCGGAAGACATTATTGATCCTATTACCAACGAAGTATTGGTGAGTGAAGGAACGATGATAGATGAAGAGACAGCAACAAAGGTGCAAGAAGCCGGAGTGAGATCAGTGGTGATAAGAGCTCCTTCTTCATGTAAGGCTCCTAAAGGCATTTGTGCAAAATGCTATGGGCTTAACATGGCGGATAATAAAATGGTAAAAAGTGGAGAAGCAGTAGGGGTTATTGCAGCCCAGTCAATCGGTGAACCGGGTACACAGCTTACGCTTCGTACTTTCCACACCGGTGGTGCTGCAACCGCAGGAAAAGAAGAAAGACAGGTTGTAGCAAGCAAAGAAGGATTTATAAGATATTATAATCTTTCTGTTTATCGTAACCGTGAAGGCAATCTGATTGTTGCAAACAGAAGAAATGCAGGTGTGCTTCTGGTTGAGCCTAAGATCAAAGCCATTACTACAGGAACGGTATCGATTGTTATAACCCATGATGAGTATATTGTTTCCGTCCGTGCAGAAGGTGTGGATGAGGTAAAATATAATCTCAGAAAAACAGATGTTGCGAAGTCAAATGAGCTTGCAGGGGTTGCAGGCAAGATAGAGGGGAAACTTTTCTTGCCGCTTGAAGACGGAGACACGGTTGAAGAGGGCGATTCTATTGTCGATGTGATTAAAGAAGGCTGGAGTATTCCAAGCCGTATCCCCTTCGCGAGCGAATTAAAAGTAGAGGATGGTGCACCTGTAACACAAGAGGTGATTGCCGAAACAAAAGGTACAGTAAAATTCTTCTTGCTTAAAGGTGACTATCTTGAAGAGTATAGCGAACTAAAAAAGGATACCAAGGTAGTTAAAAAAGGTCTTTTTGCTGTGATCGTGGATGGCAACAACAGAGAGGCAGCAAGACACTATATCTCAAGAGGTTCTGTTGTTCAAGTGGATAATAATACAGTAGTGAGCAGAGGAGATATTCTTTCTGCACCTGAGGTTTCTACGCAGGTGGTTGTGGCAGAGTGGGATCCTTATTCTGAGCCTATTATCGCTGAACAAAGCGGTACACTTAAATTTGAAGATATTATTCCTGGAGTGACGGTTGTTGAGCAGTTCGATGAAGTTACCGGAGATATAAGGCTTGAATTGAATGACTATATTCCGACAGCATATAAGCCGGCTATTATACTTGCAACCAATTCGGGTGAAATTATCCGTTATCAGTTAGACCCTAAAACTATTTTGTTTGTAAGGGACGGTGATGAAGTAAGCATCGCAGATATTTTGGCAAAAACACCAAAGGCGGCACAAAAATCGAAAGATATCACCGGAGGCCTTCCAAGAGTATCTGAGCTTTTCGAAGCAAGACGTCCCAAAGATATTGCGCTTATTGCCCAGATCGATGGTGTTGTAAGTTTTGGTAAGGCATTAAGAGGAAAAGACAGGCTCATTATTACCGGCGAGAATGGACAAGAGACCGAACAATTCATTGATAAGAGTAAAGTGGCTTTGGTGCATGCAGGCGAATTTGTGCATGCAGGTGAAAAATTAACAGACGGAACTATTGCAAGTCATGATATTCTCGCTGCACTTGGTGAAAAAGCTCTGTATGAGTACATTGTGAGCGAAGTGCAACAGGTCTATAGAAGACAAGGGGTAAATATCTCAGATAAGCATATTGAAATTGTTGTGTCTCAAATGATGAGACAGGTCAAAGTAATAGAGAGTGGTAACAGCAAATTTATTGAAGGTGATATCGTTTCTAGACGCAAATTCCAAGAAGAGAATGAAAGCGTCATTGCTCTTGGAGGAGAACCGGCAATTGCTGAACCTATGCTCGTGGGTATTACTAGATCAGCCGTAGGCGCAGACAGTATTATTTCCGCGGCATCCTTCCAGGATACAACAAAAGTATTGACAACGGCTTCTATAGCAGGAACGATAGACAGGCTTGAAGATCTTAAAGAAAATGTGGTGATCGGCCGCCTCATCCCTGTAGGTACAGGTATGATAGATCTAGATCGTGTCCATTTATCAAAAAACTAGTATCAAGATACGCGCAGCGTACTTGGTATGTGAAGTGACAAGTGTTTTTCTTGTTGCTTCATAAGCATTCTTTATAAGCTTATATAAAGCTATTTTCACTATAATATGCCTCCATTTTTCTGCATACGGCATATAAAAGCATTTATATCAAATGTTTCTATATGGTGTAAAAGCCAGATTCAATTCAAACTAACCAGAAAGGAAACAATTTGCCTACAATTAATCAGTTAATTCGCAAAGAGCGCAAAAAAGTAGTGAAAAAATCTAAATCACCTGCGCTTGTAAAATGTCCTCAAAGAAGAGGCGTATGTACCAGAGTTTATACTACAACTCCAAAAAAACCTAACTCAGCACTTAGAAAAGTAGCTAAAGTAAGATTAACAAGTGGATTTGAAGTTATTTCATATATCGGTGGAGAAGGCCACAACCTTCAGGAGCACTCGATTGTACTCGTAAGAGGCGGAAGAATCAAAGATTTACCCGGTGTGAAATATCACATTGTTCGTGGTGCCCTTGATGCTTCAGGCGTAAATGGCAGAACGGTTGCCAGATCTAAATATGGTACCAAAAGACCTAAAAAATAATATAACCTTTTAATATAAAAGTGTTAAACCTCCAAAGAGGTTCCGAAATAAGTTCGGAATGCTGCTAATGGAGTGAGTGGAAGTTTAGTAATAAACTTTAAAAACAGGTGTTGTCAAAAAACCTTAGGGGACAAGACTTGAGTAAATCAATAAGTAAAGATTGAAGAGGAAACAATAATGAGAAGAAGAAAAGCTCCCGTTAGACCTGTATTGCCAGATCCGGTATACGGTTCTAAAGTATTAACAAAATTCATCAATGCAATTATGCTTGATGGAAAGAAAAGTGTTGCGCAAAAAGTAATGTATGCTGCATTAGAGAGAATTGAATCAAAATCAGGTGAAAAAGGCATTGAAGTATTCAATAAAGCAATGGACAATGTCAAGCCTGTAATGGAAGTAAAAAGCAGAAGAGTGGGCGGCGCTACTTATCAAGTGCCAATTGAAGTGAGACCGGCCAGACAGCAATCACTTGGTATCAGATGGATTATAGATGCAGCCAGAAAAAGAAACGAAAGAACAATGATGGAGCGTTTAAGTAATGAACTTATGGATGCGGCGACTGAAAAGGGTTCTGCGTTCAAAAAGAAAGAAGATACTTATAAAATGGCAGAAGCAAATAAAGCATTTGCTCACTATAGATGGTAAGGAAATAAATCATGGCGCGATCGCACAAACTTGAAGATGTAAGAAATATCGGTATTGCTGCTCATATTGATGCAGGAAAAACAACAACGACAGAAAGAATCCTGTTTTATACAGGAGTAGAACACAAAATCGGTGAGGTGCATGATGGTGCTGCAACGATGGACTGGATGGAGCAGGAGCAAGAAAGAGGTATTACGATTACTTCTGCTGCTACCACCTGTCAATGGGCAGGAAAACAGATCAATATTATCGACACTCCGGGCCACGTTGACTTTACGATCGAAGTTGAGCGTTCAATGAGAGTACTTGATGGCGCTGTTTCAGTATTCTGTGCGGTTGGCGGGGTTCAGCCTCAGTCAGAAACTGTATGGAGACAAAGAAACCGTTATGGCGTACCTTCTATCGTGTTTGTTAATAAAATGGATAGAACGGGTGCAGACTTTTATGAGGTTGAAAGACAAATTCGTGATAGACTCAAAGGAAATCCGGTACCGATCCAGATTCCTATCGGGGCGGAAGACAGCTTTGAAGGTGTGGTTGACCTTATAAAAATGAAAGAGATTGTATGGGATGCAGATGCCGCAATGGGTTCAGCATACCACGAACAAGACATTCGAGAAGAGCTTCAAGACAAAGCGCAAGAGTATAGAGAAAAAATGATTGAATCTATCTCGGAAGCTGAAGGCAATGATGCGCTTATGGAAAAATTCCTTGAAGGCGAAGAGTTGTCTCAAGAAGAGATTATCGGTGGTATTAAAGCCGCTACAATCGGTATGCATATTGTACCGATGACAGCCGGTACAGCCTTTAAAAACAAAGGTGTCCAGACACTTTTGGATGCGGTTGTTGCCTATCTTCCTTCTCCGGTAGAAGCGATGGATATTAAAGGAACGATGATGGATGATGAAGAAAAAGAGGTCATCGTGCCATCAACCGATAATGGTCCATTTGCTGCATTGGCATTTAAAATCATGACTGACCCGTTTGTGGGTCAATTGACATTTATCCGTGTCTACCGAGGTTCATTGAATTCAGGTTCTTATGCGCACAATACGACAAAAGATAAAAAAGAGCGTGTTGGACGTATTATGAAGATGCATGCGATTAAACGTGAAGAGGTTGACGTGATTCATGCAGGTGAAATCGGTGCAGTTGTTGGACTCAAATATACAACAACAGGAGATACACTTTGTGATCCATCAGATAAAGTTGTACTTGAAAGAATGGATTTCCCGGATCCTGTTATCTCTGTTGCGGTTGAGCCAAAAACAAAAGCTGACCAAGAAAAAATGGGTATTGCGCTAGGTAAACTTGCCGCAGAAGATCCATCTTTCAGAGTCAATACGGATGAAGAATCCGGCCAAACGATTATTTCTGGAATGGGCGAGCTTCACCTTGAAATTATTGTTGACCGTATGAAACGTGAATTTAAAGTGGAAGCCGAAGTAGGTGCACCGCAGGTTGCATACCGCGAAACAATCAGATCATCTGTTAATAAAGAGTACAAATACGCAAAACAATCAGGTGGTCGCGGTCAGTATGGACACGTATTCCTCAAAATTGAGCCGCAAGAGCCGGGTGCCGGATATACATTTGTGGATGAAATTAAAGGCGGGGTAATTCCAAAAGAGTTTGTCCAACCTGTTAATAAAGGTATTGAGGAAGCTATGGGAAGGGGTATCCAAGCCGGATATCCTGTAGTGGATGTTAAAGTTACCTTGTATGATGGAAGCTATCATGATGTGGATTCATCTGAAATGGCCTTTAAACTCGCAGGTTCTATGGGCTTTAGAGAAGGTGCCAGACAAGCAAATCCTGTGATCTTGGAGCCTTTGATGAAAGTTGAAGTTGAAGTGCCTGAAGAGTATATGGGGGATGTTATTGGTGATATTTCAAAAAGACGTGGTCAGGTTAATGGCATGAACGACAGAGCAGGAAATAAAATTGTAGATGCATTTGTACCACTTTCTGAAATGTTCGGATACTCAACTGACTTGCGTTCGATGACGCAAGGTCGTGCAACTTATGCAATGGAATTCGATCACTACGAGGAAGTTCCAACAAACGTAGCCAAAGAGATCGTTGCAAAAAGAAACAGCTAATTTTTTACAGTATTTTACTGTATTCTTCAAAAATATCCATACCAAGCTTCTGCCTGGCGTGGATATTTTTTTTATAATTCTACATTTTCTTGCTTTCTAAAACAATATAACTAGTTACTCACAGCAAAAACAGATACAATAATCATAAATTCATGAAAGTTGCAAGAGAATTGGGGGTTAGGTATGGTGAATTCAAGTAGATATTTTATCCTACGTAAAGTGATACGGGCGGCCATCATTTTTATTGGAAGCATAACAGTAGTGTGGAGTACGGTAACAACAGGGGTTGTGTTAGACAAAAACAATGGCAAACCAATTGCTTCGGCAATTATTACTGCACAAGGAAAAGAATATCGTACCGATACTCATGGAGCCTTCCATGTGCCTTTATCAGATACTGTCGGTATACGTGCAATAGGATATGAACGCAAATTTTATAAAGGCGGAGGTGCAATTTATCTTAATCCTGTTATTCCCAAAGCGCTTTATCTCTCCAGTTTTGGAGCTACACAAGATAAAATTATCAAGAACGCCAAACGTCTCATCGGGACTACTGAAATCAATGCGCTGGTCATCGATATTAAAATGGATCGAGGACAGATAGCCCATAAAACTTCTAATTCTGTCGCTAACATTATTGGGGCCCAAAAAATGGTTCGCTTTAAAGATTTAAAACAGTTTGTGACTGATTTGAAAAAGGAAGGAATTTATACTATTGCGCGTATTGTATGCTTTAAAGATACCCCCTTTGTTCGAGCTTATCCGCAATGGGGAGTAAAAAGGGCTGATGGCACCTTGTTTAAAGACAGAGAGGGGCTTCATTGGATTGATCCATCTCGAAAAGAATCCTGGGATTACATCATTGCGACTGCCGAAGAGAGTGCACAGGCAGGATTTGATGAAATACAGTTTGACTATGTTCGCTTTCCAGATCACAAAGGACTTAGGTTTTCAGTTAGAAACACACAAGCAGAGCGTGTCAAATCAATTAACGAATTTTTGAAACATGCACGAGCCCGCCTAATTCCTTATAATGTCTTTATCTCTGCTGATATTTTTGGGTATGTGTGCTGGAATGACGCTGACCTTGGCATTGGCCAGCGGGTTGATGCAATGGTGTCGTATGTTGATTATCTCTCTCCCATGCTGTATCCTAGCGGTTTTCAAGCGGGGATTCCTGGCTATCGAAATCCTGTAAAAGCTAATTATGAGATTGTTAAGCACACTCTGGATAAAGCACGAGAAAAATCTAAAAGTTCATCTTTGGCATACCGGCCATGGCTTCAGGCATTTCGTGATTATGCGTTTGATAGGCGCAACTATGGTGCAGAAGAGATACGGGATCAAATTCGTGCTAGTGAAGATTTTGGCAGCTGCGGATGGATGCTGTGGAACCCTCGTAATATTTACACTTCTGCTGGGCTTCTTCGATTGGAAATGACGGCTGCTAAAAAAATTGACAACCCCGTTCAGTAAGCATTGCTCCGTATTTTTTTATTTTCTGCTAAGGCAGAATACAGAGATTAATTTGGATGTTAAGCCAATCTGGCAAAGTAAAATAAGATACGATATTTATTGATGAATTGGATTTTGAAAGCAGATGGTATGATAAATTTAAGCAAACATTTCCTTTTTAAGGGAAGCAATTTAAATAATAGAAAAATTCTACTTTATTTTGTATTGATAATTTTTTTGTTTACAGGTTTTTTGTGGAGCGGGCCGATAGAGAAAAAAATTCCTATTTTGTGCTATCATCGTTTCGGTTCTGTGGTGAACGATTCAATGACAATCAAAATTCGCGCATTTGATGAACAACTTGCATGGCTTAAATCTAATGGATATACGGTGATTTCACTTGATAGTGCGATAAAATACCTTAAAGGTGAGTTCACATCAATTCCCGCAAAATCAGTTGTCATCACTGTTGATGATGGACATAAAAGTGTTTATTATGATATGGCTCCGCTGGTGATAAAATACCGTATCCCTGTAACATTGTTTATCTATCCCAGTGCAATCTCCAGGGCCACATATGCTATGACATGGGAACAGCTGCGAAAACTTGAGGCAACGTCATTTTTTCGTGTTGAATCACACACCTATTGGCATCCAAATTTCAAACGAGAGAAGAAAAAACTTTCTCCAGATGAGTATGCTAAATTTGTTGACAAACAGCTCAGTGGCGCCAAACAAATCCTTGAAGAGAAAATGGGACATGAGATAAAATATTTGGCATGGGCGTTTGGAATTTATGACAATGAACTTGAAGCAAAAGCAATACAATCTGGCTATATCGCCGCGCTGACAATTGATCGTGCACATGCATCGTCGAGTAAAAAAATAACATCCCAGCCACGCTATATGGTGGTAAGCAGGCACAATATGAAAGCGTTTGAGCAAATGGTTAGCGCAGAAGAAGCCAAAGAGGGGAAGAAAGGAAAATAGACGGCAAGATAATGATTTTAATATCTAAAATGGCCTGCTCTTCTGCAAAAAACAGTTTATTTTCAAATTGGCTCGAGGAAAGGGTGCAGAGGTGTGTTCAATGTTGTAGGTTTTTGTGCCATTAATATCCAATTCATGCTAATGTGATATTTTTTGCAAAAATAGGCTATAGCTTCATAGGGGATTTTGTCTCTTTTTTTGATGACAGCAA
>JAUPLS010000068.1 GCA_030836805.1 Campylobacterota bacterium
CATTACGCACTTTACACAGGATGTACCGCAAAAGAGTCAACGCCCGAGCTGCTGTCGTCTACACTCGCCGTAGCTGAAAAATTGGGGATCAAAATCACCATACTTGAAGAAGCGAGTTGCTGCGGCGCAAGCCATTTGCAGGATTTTGATGAATTTCTTTCGCATGTGTTGAATGCCAGAAATATCTGCTACGCAGAAAAACTTGGCCTGACAATGATCACGATTTGCAACACGTGCCAAATCAACTCTGCCATGACAAAGCATAAACTGGATCATGATCCCGCATACAAAGCCAGAGTCAACGAAAAACTGGCAGAAGTGGGACTCGAATACAAAGGTACTTCCGAGGTCAAACATTTTCTTTATGCGTTAATCGATGAATATGGCCTTGAGAACATCAAAAGCAAAGTCACCACGCCGCTTAGCCGTTTTAATATCGCTCCTTTTTACGGATGTCACCACATCAGGCCATCAGAACTTCAAAACGAAAGCAACGGCGGAGAAAATCCTTACAACCCTACTTCGCTTGATGAACTTATCACTGCGCTTGAAGGACATCCGGTTGACTATGCGAGCAAAAATAAATGTTGCGGTTTCCATGTGGATCTTCAAGCGCCTCAGACAAGCAATGCGCTCACCGGCAATGCTCTTTTGGATGCAATCGACAACAACGCAGACATGATCGTTACACCCTGCCCGCTTTGCCATCTCAATATGGATATCAAACAAGAGAGTGCCGGAAAGCAGCTTGGCCGAGATATTGACCTCCCCATTCTTCATATGCCTCAAATGGTTGCACTTGCACTTGGCTGCACAGAAAAAGAAATCGGCCTTAAGCACCACGTTAGCAAAGCTGACCATATCTATTCTGTTTAATTATACTGCTACATATCGCACATCACTTGTGCGATTGTAGTTGCCCTATTTCTCTTCTTATAATGTATAAATTTTTATACTTTTATTTAATTTATATCACTACAATGTAGATCAAAACAGGAAAACAACAGATGATAAAAACGATAACCCTGTGGATTGCCGGAGTTCTTCTTTTGCTTCAAACTATTCAAATAGAGATACCAAAACCTTCATCCATCGATCTAAAAAAAGAGATAAATCCGCCCAAAGAGATCATGGCAATGCTAAAAATCTCTTGTTATGATTGCCACTCCTATCAAACAAAGATGCCATGGTATGGGAATGTAGCACCTTTTTCATGGAGTGTACGAAACCACATCAATAAAGGGCGCAACTGGTTAAATTTCCAAGAATGGGATAGTTATGATGAAGAGAAAAAACAAAAAATATACAAAGGTATCGCTGAAACCATCAGCTACAGTATGCCAATGCCTATGTATCTAAGCTTTCACGGTGAGGCAAAGCTCACTCAGCAGGAAAGAAATAGGATTAAAAAATGGGCACAAAACAACATGAAAGATGAAAATGAGTAAATAAGATAAAAATTATCCTATTTAACTTTTTTTATGGTATAATTTTTATCAAACCACATACAAAGGAAAACAGATGCCAAAAATTAATAAATATGTAGACATTGATACCGTAGAAAGAGAGGCAAAAAAAGACCTTATTGATAGACACTCTCCTTTTATCCATTGTGCAAAAACTGCAAAAGCAGGAGAACCGTTTGAAGTCACTGTAAGAATGGGCAACGAATATACCCATCCTGATGATTTTGATCACTATATAGAGTCTGTGACTCTTTATAACGGCGATACCTTGTTGGCAAGAGCCACTTATGTTCCCGGAACCCTAGGAAATACAAAAGCGCACAATACAACTACGTTTACTATCATCCCGACCGGCAAGAAACTCAACCTTATAGCGCACGGCTACTGTACCAAACACGGTATCTGGGAAGGTACGCCTTCAGAAGTTACCGTAGAAGAATAATTTACTTGTCCTCTTCTATGACATAGGGCTTTAATGCCCTATGTGGGCTACTTTTTCGCGAACGAACATATAATACATTGATATTTTTATACGAAAAGAAGTTGAAAGTATTTGGAAGCAATATCCCCTTCAACGTTACAAGAATACATCTATCGTATCACCATAGAATCTACCAATTAATATTAGATTAATGCCGATATGGTATTATTGAAAAAACTTATGAGAGTATCGATGCGAATATTTATTTTTATCTGTTTGGTGGCAACATTAAGTATTGCCCATCCGCATGTCTTTGTGGATGTCAGCTACAATGTCATGATAAAAAAGAATGCAACAAAAATTGATGTCTCTTGGACATTTGATGAGATGAATTCGCAAATGCTGCTTTTCGATTTTGGAATTATGCGCAGTCAAGATATCACGCAAAAAAAGATTGATTCTATAAAAAAAGAGTATTTTCAGCCTCTAAAAGAGTTTGATTTTTACACCTTTGTCAGCCTTGACGAAAAACCCGTTAGCATACCGCAACCCCAAAATTTCTTGGTAAGCGTAGATAATAATCGGTTAACCTATCATTTTACGCTCATGCCAAAAATTGACGCTACCAAAGGGGAGTTAAAAATCGGCTCCTTTGATGCAGAAAATTTATTAGCACTTGATATAATAAGCGATAAAACCGATGTTTCCACTACGGTAGAAAATCTGCATTTAGATAAACAAATTACTTTTGAAGACAAAGACGATTTTGTAGTCGATGTTTTAATTATTCGAGCAAAAAGGTAAAAATGTACGGAGAATTTTTATATACAATCAACCAGTATCAAAAAGAGCTGAACACTCAAGCGGCATCTTATTTTCGAACACTTGACGAACAAGGATTATACGGATCGCTTATCATTATTGCGATAGCTTTTATTTATGGTATTATCCATGCTGCAGGTCTGGGTCATGGCAAAGCAGTCATTGCATCATATTTTTTGTC
>JAUPLS010000069.1 GCA_030836805.1 Campylobacterota bacterium
CTGCCCCGCTGCCAAGATCGGAGTGGGATTCCAGCGCAAGCAGCCTTCGTTTGGCATTGTCGGTAAGACGTTCTTTATCTGCGACCATAAAGTAACAGTATCCTTCCCTGCCGCCCCGCCCCACACGCCCTCTAAGCTGGTGAAGATCGGCGATACCAAAGCTGTCTGCACCGTCCACGATCATCGTATTGGCATGAGGCATATGGATACCTGATTCAACGATGGAAGTGGAAAGCAGCACATCGTATTTTCCGTCTTCAAAAAGCATCATCTCATCTTCGGTCTCTTTGGCTGAAACCTTAGAATGCAGCACGGCGATACGCAAACCAGGAAGAATTTGCAGCAACTCTTTTTTCTTCTCTTCAATGCCCGCAATGGAGTTAAAGACATAAAAGATCTGTCCCCCGCGGCGCCGTTCACGCATGATGGCTTCTTTGATAATTTTTTCATCATAACTTTTTACAAACGTGCGCACCCCTTTTCTCTCAGTCGGCGGCGTAAGTATCTCTGAAAAGCTTTTGATCTGGGAGAGGGCAAGATTGAGACTTCTTGGTATCGGCGTTGCACTCATGCTCAAAAGATGCACATCAATAGCCATCTCTTTAAGCGCTTCTTTTTGCTTGACCCCAAACTTGTGTTCTTCATCGATCACCACCAAAGCCAGGTTTTTAAATTTAGCTTTGAGCAATGCGTGCGTTCCTACGACCACATTGATCGTCCCTTCTAAAAGCCCTTTTTGTATAACGCTCTTTTCTTTGGCAGAAGTAAACCTGTCAAGCTTAGCCGCCTTGATGCCGAATTCGTAAAAACGTTCTTTAAGGCTTTTATAATGCTGAGTGCTCAGCAAAGTAGTGGGGGCTATCATCATAGCCTGATAGCCATTTTTAACCGCGACAAACATCCCGTTCATTGCCACTTCTGTTTTACCAAATCCTACATCTGCACTCAGAAGCCTATCCATCATACGCCCGCTACCCATATCGATGAGCATCTCTTGGATAGCTCTTTCTTGATCTTCGGTGTGCATGAAGCCTGCCTTGGCCATAAAAAGAGTATGCTCTTCCATATCAGATTTCAGGACAATCCCCTTTTTAAGGTGGCGCTGTGCGGAAAGATTGATGATTTGAGAGGCAATAGCAAAGAGCTTTTCACGCACTTTCGTTTTCAGGTTTCTAAAACTTGCTTTCCCGAGCCTGTCAAGGACCGGCAGCGCACCCCCTTCGGCCACATATCGATCTATTACCTCAAGATTTGAGACAGGGATGAGGAGTGTATCTTCATTTTGGTATTGCATTACCACAAATTCACTTGTAGCGCCCAATACATCTCTTTTTTCAATACCCTTAAAGATCCCTACTCCATGATTTTCATGCACGACATAGTCGCCCTGTTTAAGCTCATCAAGGATCAAAGTCGCTTTTTTGACGCGTTTTGATTTAAGAGGCTTATTGAGGGAGAGAATAAGCTTGTCTGCGCCAAGAAGATTGACTATTCCTTCTTGATAAACAAAAGTAATATTTTCAAAAGAGTCCAACTGTGAACCACGCACAATGCTCTCGTTTTTGGCGACAATAGTAATCTGTTTGTCTTTATGGGCATGCAGTAGCTTATTGGGATCAACCACTTCAAGGTCGCGGTATCTACTTCCCTCTGCAATGGCCGGAAACAAAAAAGAATTACGAGGAATAAGCGGCTCACCCAACTCATAAATTTCCTTGAGTTCTTCATCTAAATTGCTTGTATATATTGCCGAAAACTGCTCAAATACACTTTCTCCCAACTCTTCCAAATGCCAAAGCCCCAAGGAGTCAATATCTTTAACAAAAGTATCATAACCGCTCTGCTCCACTCTATGCCGGAGCATTTCATATTCTTTCTGAGGCAGCGCCAAAAATGCTGGGAGTATCCTTAAAGACTCTACCTCTTCATTCAGCCTTTTTTGCGTTCCTTCATCATAGGGATGAATGGCTTCTATCTCTTCGTCAAACAATGAAATACGATAAGGGTTCGGCGTGTGAATAGGAAAAATATCCACTATATCCCCGCGAAAAGAAACTTCTCCTTTGCTTGCTGCAATATCTACAAAGTGATATCCCCACCGATACAGAGTATCTTTTAGTGAACTCAAATCAAGGGTATCTCCAAATGCAACCACCCTGGAAGCAAACCACTTGGGCTTAGGAAAAGGAAGAAGAAGAGTTCTGACCGGCGAAATCATTACTTTTTTCTTTTGACTTTCGTGATATCCTGAAAGTTGGACAAAAAATAATTGAATATCTTCGCTGTAAGTACGCAAATCTTCTCCGACATTCACACGCAAATCAGGCAACACAAAAGTGTCAAATCCTAACAGACACGCTACATCCCGTATCTTTACAGCTTCTTTGTCATCTTTACAAACGAGAAGTTTGTTTTCATTTAAATTTTCCAGATATTCATAGATATTACTTTGATACATATTTATTTTTGTCCATTTTTTCAAGAAATGCTTCAACTACATGAAACGACCCAAACACAAGATAGTTTTCGTCTTTATTGATTTTTTTATCAAAATAAGTATACTTTAACCCCACTTTTTTGAGTGCCTGCTCTATTTGTACAAGTGCTGCAGCGCGCCCGGAGTGGATGGGAATTATTTCTACCCGATTAACCTTGGGCTTAAGTATGCGCAAAACCTCTTCATAATCTTTATCATCCAAACTGTTGTAGACAAGCACCACTTTTTCATCCAAAGCTTTTTCTATAACGCTTGCAGCCAAAGGATTATGCCCTACATCAATACGCACATTTTCCCTCCAAAGATAAAAACGCCCAAAGAGTTCAAGGGATCTTAAATCATCTATCTCATAAGGAATGCCTAAAATATCCAATGCCTGCAAAGAGACTAAAGCATTATCCACAAGATAATCTCCCCAGGCCTTTTGTTTGGCAATCTTTTTTAGCTTGGCCAACCTGTCATCTGAGCGCATATCCTTGCTCAAAAAAAGTTCTGCCCCCTTTTGTTCGGCAATCTTTTGAGCCACATCAACCACCTCTTTAAAAGGTTGGGGTGAGAGCAGGACCCGTTTTTGGATACTTCGTATTTTTGTACTTGCGATCTCTTCGACGGTATCACCCAAAAAAGCCCGGTGGTCTATGCCTATAGGCGTAATCACGCTCAATGCCTTGTCGCATACGTTGGTTGCGTCGTATTCTCCGCCCAGCCCGGCTTCCAGAACGATCAAATCAAGATTCTCAAAAACAACCAAAGCCAAAAGCGTGGTATATTCAAAATAACTCAAAGCACTACATTCGGCTTGCCCTAAAATATCAAAAAGTCTTTGGTGTGCCGCCTGAAGCACTTCGTCTTGCACATCTACGCCATTTATCCATATACGTTCATTAAACTTCATAATATGAGGAGAAGAAAAGTGCCCCGTCTTGCATCCGCTTTTATATGCCAAATGAGCGATGATCCTGCCGGTAGAACCTTTACCGTTTGTTCCTACCACATGAACTGTTCGGGGGTGCCTGATATACGGTTTAAGCCCTGCATAGGCGGCAAATATTCTCTCATGGTCTATCTCTTTATAATAGAGAGGTTTATTCTTTAAAAAATCTACAAAAGAAGGTATATCACTACTCACTGTTGCCTACTCTCGTTCCTCTGGCGCTTGCATAGGCCAAAAACTCATTCATAGCTTTTTCAAGTCCCTTGCGAATAGCTTGGATTCTAAGCGTAGAGGAAAGGAGTGAGCTGGCCTGGATATCTCCTTCTTGTATCGCAGTAATAGTCTTTTTTACTTTTCCTTGCTTGGTGATCATATCAAAAGTGACACAAATATTGGCACGATAGCGTGTCACATATCCATCTTTATAGGCCAAGGGAGTAAAGGTAGTTCCAGCATAAGAGATAACAATCTCACTTTGGGCTTGAGTTTTAGGTACGATTTTGCCTTTAAAGCGCGTATAAACCATGCGGTTCATCTCATCCTTAAGAAAGGGTGCATTTTCCGGTTCGACTCTATCCACATGTATTTCCACGTACACCGTATCAGAAAATATATTTTCTATCGCATGAGAAGAAGGTTTATAACCGCAAGCGGTCAAAATGAATAATGAATAATGAATAATGAATAGTTTGAGTATGTTTTTTTTAAAAAAACTTTTATTTAATTGTTTCATTCTTTGCTTTTCTCCTCTTGCAAAAACATTGCAATGCAATGCATACCTCAATTATTGCTTATTACTTATTCATTGCTGATTAAATCGGTTTTACAGCAAGATTCACTAGCTTGCCCGGAACTACAACTTCTTTGACAATGTCCATTCCCTCAAGCCATTTGCTTCCGGCTTTTTTCGCCAAAGAGAGTATCTCGTTTTGACTCATACCGGGATCCACTTCAATCTCGGTACGCTTTTTTCCTCCGATCATAACAACATACACTATCACATCTTGCACAAATACCTCTTCCTTGACCTGAAGGATAGACTGGAGATTTTTGCGATCAAAAAGGATGTCGCTTAACTCGGTTGCAACATGAGGAATAATCGGCTCTAAAAGATTAAGCATAATATACATGCCTTCAGACCATACATCCGCGTTATCTTGTTTGTCCAACGCATTAAGCGCTTCCATGCAGGCGGCGATAAGCGTATTGAACGCAAATGTTTTTTCATAAACATCTGTAGATTTTTGCAGGGCTTCGTACACTTTTGCTCTTGCGATTTTGGCTTCTTTGGCTAAAGCATTCTGATCTATATTTGAAAGCATGCGTCCAGCCACTTTTTCTTTTCTATCATAAAGCTTTTTGATAAATCTAAATGCGCCTTCAACAGCGGAATCATTCCATTCAAGTTCTTTTTGAGGAGGTGCGGCAAAAAGAGTAAAAAGCCTGGCTGTATCGGCTCCGTATTTTTCGACCAGTGCATCCGGGTCAACCGTATTGCCTTTGGATTTGCTCATCTTTGCGCCATCCATAAGCACCATTCCCTGAGTCAAAAGACGCTCAAACGGCTCGTCAATATCATGATAACCCAAATCACGCAATACCTTGGTAAAAAATCGTGCATAGAGCAGATGCAAAATGGCATGCTCTATTCCGCCGATATATTGATCTACGGCCAGCCAATAATTTGCCTCTTCTTTGTCGATGCCCACATCGTTCCATTTATTTGGATTGGTTGCATATCGAAATTGATACCAGCTTGATTGTACAAAAGTATCAAGCGTATCTGTTTCGCGCAAGGCATCGTTTCCGCATTTTGGACAAGAACAGTGTTTCCATGTGGGGTGATTCTCCAAAGGATTGCCTTCGCCTGTAATTTGAACATCTTCTGGTAATGCGATAGGGAGATTTTCTATTTTTTCAGGCACGAGTCCGCACTCTTCACAGTGCACAAAAGGTATAGGTGCGCCCCAATAGCGCTGACGGCTTACTCCCCAATTTCGCAATTTATAGTTCGTTGTTCCTTTGCCCTGCTTTTTCTCTTCAAAAAGTGCGATAACGGCTGCTTTGGCTTCTACATTTTTCATCCCCGTAAAAATTTCAGAATTTTCCAATACACCCTCTTGAGTATAAGGCAGCATGTCATCAGCTCCGGCTATCACTCGTTTTATAGGAAGGTCATATTTTGAAGCAAATTCAAAATCCCTCTCATCATGCGCCGGCACCGCCATCACAGCACCGCCGCCATAAGAAGCCAATACAAAATTTGCCGTCCACACAGGGATCTCTTCACCTGTGAGAGGATGTATCACGGTGATGTCCAGCGCATACCCTTCTTTGTCTGCCTGCGCCCTTTCTCTTTCTGTCATATTGGCAATAGCTGTGATCTTCTGGGCTGCATCGGTGCTGAGCA
>JAUPLS010000008.1 GCA_030836805.1 Campylobacterota bacterium
ATGAGGACATAGAAGCAATATTTACAAAATTGAAAGAACAGCACAACACCAACAAAGCTCAGGCGGCACAATTGCTGCTGCTTGCAGGAGCAACAGAATCAAAATTTGCGCAATTTATGCTAGCTAGAGAACTCTACAGGGGTGGATTATTGAAAAAAAATATTTCCGAATCTATCGCCCGCATCTATCGATTGGCAATGGATGATTACCCTGAAGCGCTGTGTGATTTGGCGCAATTCTACGAACACGGTATAGGCAAAGAGAAAGACAAAGAACAAGCATTATCTCTCTATAAAGAAGCTATGGATTTAGGTGTTCAGAGGGCTGCATCGCATTATGAAAGGATGAAAAAGGAAAAGAAAGGATTTTTGGGAATTTTCAAAAGCAAAGACACGGCATTCATGCTTTAATTTAATCGCCTTATGCCTTCATATGCTACTTCCATCATCCTGTCAATCTCTTCTGTGGTAATAACAAAAGGCGGCATAAAATAGATGACATGCCCTAAAGGCCTTAGAAGCACTCCATGTTTTAAAGCATATTCATAGATGCGTAATCCTATCCTTTCTTGGGGAGAATAACCTTGAAGTTCTACGGCCGCGATCATGCCTTGTTGTCTTATTTTCTTGACATTTGTCAGTTCCGTAAACTTTTCCAGTTTCATTTTAATATAGTCAGATTTTTTTTCATTTTCACCCAAAACATCCATAGATTCAAAAATCTCCAACGTAGCCAGGGCAGCAGTACAGGCCAAAGGATTTCCCGTATAGCTGTGGGAATGCAAAAATGCTTTGTGTGCATTATAATCACAATAGAAGGCCTGATAAACTTCATTTGTTGTCATCACAACGGACAAAGGAAGATAACCGCCCGTAAGCCCTTTCGAGAGTGTCATAAAATCAGGAGAGATCTCTGCATGCTCGCAAGCAAACATTTTCCCGGTACGCCCAAAACCTGTCATGATTTCATCTGCGATAAGATGCACACCAAATTTTTCTGTAAGCTTTCTTGCTCCCCTGAGATAGTCAGGATGATACATATGCATCCCTCCTGCTCCTTGAACAAGAGGCTCAAGAATAAATGCTGAAATCTCCTCTCCCCTTGTACTCAATACCCCTTCCAGTGCTTCCAGTGCTTCATGAGCTGAGTCTTGACTTTGGTCTTTAGGCACAGGCACCTGCAGACATGCCAAAAGCAAAGGCCGATATGTCTCCTTATAAAGCGCTACATCTCCTACACTTAAGGCTCCTATGGTTTCACCATGATAACTGTTGGTTAAAGACAAGAACATGGGTTTATTTATGCCTTTATTGAGATGATAGTGATAGCTCATCTTGAGTGCTGCTTCCACTGAGCTTGAACCATTATCTACGTAAAAAACCTTTTGCAGTTTATTGGGTGTTATGGCAACCAACTTGTGTGCCAATTCGATTGCAGGCTCATGCGTAAAACCGGCCAGCAAGACATGCTCAAGCGTATCAAGCTGTGTTTTGATCTTTTCATTAATGATTTTATTGGCATGTCCAAACAAATTGACCCACCAACTGCTTACGGCATCTATATATGCATTTCCGTCAAAATCATAAAGGTAAATTCCTTTGCCTGATTTGATTGGAATAAGAGGCAGGGTTTCATGATCTTTCATCTGTGTACAAGGATGCCAGACTACTTCTAGATCCCGTCGCATCATTTGATTGTTTTTACTTACCGTCTCATCCAATTTAAACCCCATTTCAATTACTATTAACCACAACTTGATTAGAATATTGTACAAATTTTTAGATTGAAGGTAGATAAAGCATGATAAGTTGGATGCAAAAACATAACAGGTATCTCGTGTGGACTATTTGGATAGCCACCATTGCATTTATAGGCGCAGGTTTTGTGGGTTGGGGAAGTTATACTTACGGCACCAAAGCAAGTGCCGTAGCAAAAGTAGGAGAGATAGAGATCCCAAGATCAAAACTTGATGTGGCTTATGGAAATATTTACAATCAATACAATGAAATGATGCAAGGCAAACTTGATGAACAAAAAGCCAAAGAACTGGGGCTTATTCAGCGTGCATTTGCCACACTGGCAACTCAAGCAAAAGTGCTCAATTTTGCCAAAGATCTTGGTGTCGTTGTCTCCGATAAAGAGATAGCCGATAAACTTCAATCCATTCAAGGGTTTCAAAAAGATGGTGTATTTGACAAAACCATCTATGAAGGTTATCTTAAAAGCCAAAGACTTAAAGCCAAAATCTTTGAAGCCATGCTGAAAGATGAAATAATCATCAACAAAACGCTTAACCTGCTTAGAACTCCAAGCTTTTCTCTTGAAATAGAAACAGTCGGCGGGGCACTGGGTGTTGCCGACAAACTCTCCTATAAAGTCCTCACGTCCAACGATGTAAATGTTACTCTGGATGAAACAAAAATTAAAAATTTTTGGGAAACACAAAAAGAGAATTACATGACACCAAAAACCTACAGTTTTTCAATCGTATGGACGCCAAGCGAAACAGCCGACGTTACAGAAGAGGAAATAAAAGCCTATTATAATGCCAACAACTTCAACTACACTGATGCCGGCGGCAAACCGCTTTTGTTCGAAGAAGCAAAAAATTCTGCAATTAAAGACCTCAAACTAAGCAAAACCAAAAAGGCTGCTCAAAAAAATTATATTGAATTCAAAAAAGGAAATATTCAAAACAGTGAAACAATTACACTTTCCTTGAATGACCCCCAATTATCAACAGAACTTTGGAATGAAATACAAACCAAAAATATCGGTGATATTTTAAAACCAAAAGTTGTAGAGGACAGATACGCAACAGTCAAAATCGATAACATAGCAGAACCCAAAGTGATGACTTACGAGGAAGCCAAAGAAAAAGTTGTCGCAGCCTATACGATTCAGGCGCAAAAGGAAGCACTATCATCACTGGCACAAACCATGCTTGAAAATTTTCAAGACACCAATACTACCATTTCAAATTTTGTAACACTGGAAACACATGACAATCTAAAACCATTAAATTCACAAGAAAGTTTACAATTTTTAGAAAAACTCTTTACATCTTCAAAAGAAAAAGGTATTATAAACGTATCGGATAAAGTAGTAATATACGACATTCTGGAACAAAAGGTTTTGCCTTTGGACGCCAACAAAACAGAAGTTGTCAAAAATAGTGTCAATCAGATAAAGCAAAGTACATTTGAAACAAACTTGATTAATATACTAGATAAAAAATATCCTACAGAAGTCTATATGGGAGGGCTCACAAATTGAGTGAAACAATTTTAGCTATTGATATTGGTTCTACTAAAATTTGTGCGATTATAGCTGAAATTGAAGATGGGAAAGTGCAGGTGCTTGGTCACGGGATTTCCAAATCCCAAGGCATCAAAAAAGGTGTGATTACCAATATTGAACTTGCGTCCAAATCTATCAAAAAAGCTTTGGCGGATGCTAAGCGTATTGCAGGATGCAATATGGGCTCGGCTATTGTTTCTATCTCAAATGCTTATGCAAAAAGCCTAAATTCTACAGGTGTTGTCAATATCCCGCATAAAGATATTTCTATTAAAGAAATTAACCGCGTAATACAAACAGCACTTTACAATGCCAGCGTACCCAATGAATATGATGTTATTCATGTACTTCCTTATAATTTTAGAGTAGATGACCAAGATTTTATAGAAGATCCTTTTGGGATGAATGCCAGCCGAATGGAGGTTGATGTCAACATTATTATGACCCAAAAATCAAATCTTTCAAACCTTAAAAAAGCCGTACGATCTGCAGGGGTAGATATAGACGGGATCGTACTTAGCGGATATGCTTCAGCGATCGCTACGATGGATATGGATGAGAAAGAACTTGGGATAGCCGTAATAGACTTGGGCGGGCAAACAAGCAATCTTGTAATCCATACAGGCAACTCTATTCGCTACAATAACTTTTTGGGCGTAGGATCAAACCATATCACTAATGATCTCTCTATGGCACTGCATACTCCATTGCAAATTGCAGAAAATGTTAAGATTCAATATGGAAATCTTATAGAAAGCAGCAATGAAATCATAGAACTTCCCATCATAGGTGATGAAGAAAACCGTAACGGTGTTTCACTTGAAATTGTACACAGCGTCATCTTTTCCCGCGTAGAAGAGACACTGATGATACTGGCTAAAATGCTCGAAAAAAGCGCACTTAAGGAACAAATAAGTGCCGGCATTATACTAACAGGCGGCATGACCAAGCTAAAAGGCATCAGAGAATTGGCGCAAGCTATTTTTACAGGCATGGCAGTGAGAGTTGCCTATCCTAAAAATATAGATGGACTTTTTGAAGAGCTTAAAGATCCAGCCTATTCAACGGTAGTTGGACTTCTGCTTTATAAAGCAGGAAAACATACACAGTATGAAATCAATTTTCAACAAGAGATGCTACACTCAAAAACAGGCCATGAGGACAATCTTGGTGATATTAAAATTACCAATACAGCAGTCAGTCAAGCATCTGATGGCAGAACGTACAAAAATAAGCCGATTTCAAAATATCCGAACCAAAAAAATACCGAAAATACTCAAAGCGAGGATACGATTATTTTTGAAGATTTGCCGGATGTCAACAAAGAAAAAGGTCATCCTTTTAGAAAGTTGACCAATTGGGCTAAGCAGCTTTTTTAAATATATTACATCAAAAAAAAGGGGGGAGAAACATGGAAGAGTTTGACATCAATGTTATCGAAACAAAATGTCGTACAAACGGTGCAAAGATAAAAGCGATCGGTGTTGGTGGCGGAGGCGGCAATATGATCAACCATATGATCAATGAGGGGATCAACGATATTGACCTCATCGTAGCCAATACAGATGCGCAGGCTCTAGAAACATCACTGGCGCCTTTTAAATTGCAACTAGGCATGAATGCAACAAGGGGATTGGGTGCGGGGATGATACCCGATAAGGGAAGAGAAGCAGCACTTGAAAGCTTTGAAGATATTAAATCAATGCTTCAGGGTTCAGATATTGTCTTTATCTCTGCGGGCCTTGGCGGCGGCACAGGAACAGGTGCGGCTCCCATTATAGCGCAAGCAGCTAAAGAAGTGGGTGCTTTAACTGTTTCTATCGTTACAAGTCCTTTTAAATTTGAAGGCCGCAAAAGAACCAAACTTGCAAAAGAAGGATTGGAAGAGCTAAAAAGAGAAAGCGACTCCATCATTGTAGTGCCCAATGAAAAACTTCTCTCTATTGTAGAAAAAAATCTGGGCATTAAAGAAAGTTTTAGAATGGTTGACGACATTCTTTCTCAAGCGGTTGGCGGCATTTCTAAAGTTATTTTATCTCATGGCGAAAACGATATCAATCTTGATTTTGCCGATGTGAAAACGGTTATGAGCCACAAAGGGCTTGCTCTCATGGGTGCTGGATACAGCACGGGCGCCAATGCAGCTTATGATGCTGCAAAAGCGGCTATAGAATCCCCGCTGCTTGATAATATATCTATCGATGGGGCCATGGGTGTACTCGTACACTTTGACATTCATCCCGATTATCCTATTATGGAGATCAGTGAAGCGATGAATATTATCGAAGAGAGTGCCGATGAAGATGCAAGCGTTATCTTTGGAACAACCACCAATTTGGACATGGATGTGGATGAAGTAAGAATCACTATTATTGCGACAGGATTTGAAGATAAAAACGCTATTGTGGAGCCCACCGTGAGACATCAAGAGACACTTCTTGGCAACAATACCTCTTCAGCCACTATCCATACACTTAGAGCTGCAAATAAAATGGTTGTGGGTGGCTATAACGGTGAAAATGAAGACATTTTGGATGTTCCCACTTTCCTCAGAAAACAGATGGACTAACAACCAAATAAATTGCCTTAAAAAGAGAGTTTCCCCTCTCTCTTTTTCTTTTAATATATAGGTAAATATAAACTATATTGCATATCTGCTTTATTAATCTTTTTTTGTTATTATTGCCCAAAAATATTGCCTAGGAATACGTTATGAAATATATCAAAAAACTTTCACATATCACCGCACTTGGCGGACTTGGAGTTTTACTTGCCGCAGGCGTTACAGGATGCGGAAATGAATCACAATCTCACGAAGAGCAACCCCAGGCCAAGGGGGCTTTTGTCATCATAGAAGAAACAGCTCCTGGCAAGTACAAAATCAAAGATGAGTTTCCTGCAGATGAAACACGCATTGTTCTTAAAAAACTGGACGGAAGCGAACAAGTATTAACCCAAGAAGAGATGGATGCCCTCATCAAAGAAGAAGCAGCCAAAATTGACAACGGCACCTCTGCACTCACTCAGCCTGATGCGCAAATGACTCAACAAGGCGGAATGGGATTGGGTGAAGCAATCCTGGCAAGTGCAGCGGGTGCTATTATCGGCAGCTGGATAGGTAGTAAACTTTTTGGAAACCAAAACTATCAAAACAATAGAAAAGCCGGATACAAGTCTCCTGCAACCTACTCTAGAAGCTCAAATAGTTTTAGCAAATCGGCGTCTAGCGCTAAAAGTTCACGAAGTGGTTTTTTTGGAAGCCAAAGCGGCTCCACAAGAAGCGGAAGTTCTTCTTTTGGCGGGTAAGGAATGATAAACCTACAAAAAGTAAAACCATTGCAAAAAGATTATCTTGAGTCGCTTGGCTTTGTATGGCATACAGATAGCGATGAAACGAGCTACATTGCAGACATGCTTGTTGTTCTCTCTGAGTCTGAAGCCGAGGCATATTACGAAGCGGGCAATACGCTTTATGAGATGTTTATAGAAGCTGCACAATACGTTATAGATCACAACCTCTTCCACGAGATAGGGATTCCTTTTAATTTAGTAGAACTTATTAAAACCTCTTGGGAAAACGAAATACACTGGCATCTGTATGGCCGCTTTGATCTTGCAGGGGGAATAGACGGAAAACCGATCAAACTTTTGGAGTTCAATGCAGATACTCCTACAGCACTTTTTGAAACAGCCATCATTCAATGGGCAATACTTATGCAAAACGGCCTGGAAGAAAAAAGTCAGTTCAATGGCCTTTACGAAGCTCTTTTGGACAACTTTAAAAGACTGGTTACGCTTGAAGAGAACGTAGATGCATTCAAAGAACGCTACGAAGGCTGGAAATTTCTTTTTACTTCCATCCGAGGCAATGCCGAAGAAGAAAACACTGTAAGGCTTTTACAGCATATTGCAACGGATGCCGGCTATCATACCGAATTTGCCTATATTGATGAGATTGAATTTTCTCCCGAAGAGGGTATTTTTTATAATGGTAAAAACTACGAACTGTGGTTTAAACTTATTCCCTGGGAAGATATTGCCCTAGAAGAGTCTGATTTGGCAATGCTGCTTACCGATATTGTCAAAAACCAAAAAGCTATCATATTCAATCCTGCTTATACCCTGCTGTTTCAAAGCAAAGGGCTGCTTAAAATTCTTTGGGATCTCTATCCGGAACATCCGCTTCTGCTTGAAACTTCTTTTGCTCCCTTAAAAGATGAAAAACAAGTACAAAAACCTGTTTTTGGAAGAGAAGGCGGCAGCGTAACCATTCTAGACGAAAATGGCAAAAACATAGCCTCTATCGAAGGAGAATACGGCAACCATAAAATGGTCTATCAGTCTTATGTGCAGCTCCCCAAAGACTCGATGGATCAAAGTTACCAAGCAGGCCTTTTTTATGCTTATGAAGCCTGTGGGCTTGGATTTAGAAAGGGAGGAAAAATTCTGAATAATATGTCTAAGTTCGTAGGGCATATCATTCAATAATTCCTGTTTAAATTTTAAAAAAATTTATAGAAAAAAGATTATTTTTACACTATAATTATTCGAAAATTTTTAGAATAAGGATTAGAATGAAAATTTCAGACATTGTGTTTGAGATGCAGACAAATTACGTGAAAGATGAGGATATTGAAAGTATCATAGCCTTTATTGAGAAAAATGGGTTCGATGCACAAAAAGTAGATGACCGGCTTTTAGCGCTGGGTTATGATGCTATTTTTAGTGATGAAGAGATAGACGGAGGCTACGATACAAGAGAGAAAATCTTCAACCATCGGAAACATTTTGCTGATGAGTAAAACCTGCTCATCATACTTCAGAAACACGCGAAACTTATTAAAATAATTTGAGTGATACAAAAATGGATTATGGTGTGGCATACAGCTCAGGTCTGGCATGTCGCATCATTTCCAACTCTTTTTCGGTGGAGATCACTATCTTTTCATTATAAACAAAAGAAAGGCTTTCACTTCTCTGCTCATAATCAAAATGATTTAAGATAAGTTTCATTGCTTCTATTCTGGCCTGATGTTTGTCGTTGGAACGAATGACATACCATGGCGCCGAATGATGATTTGTTTTTTTAAGCATTTGGTATTTCATTTTACTAAATTCATCCCATAATCCTTGAGACTGAAGATCAACCTCGCTGAGCTTCCATTTTCTTAAAGGATCGGTTCTTCTTTGCTCAAATCGTATTGCCTGGACAGATTTTTTGACGCTAAGATAGAGCTTGATCAAAACAATACCCTGTCTGCACAAAGACCGCTCAAAACCTTTAACGTCATTCATAAAAATATTGTATTCTTTTTGGGTACAGAAACCAAATACCGGCTCAACCATCGCACGATTATACCAGCTTCTATCAAAAAGAATAGTTTGGCCTGCCGAAGGAAAATGTTCAATATATTTTTGAAAATACCATTGTGTTTTTTGTTCTTGGGTAGGTTTGCCCAAAGCAACAATCCGATAATGCTTAGGATTCATATACCGCGAAACCGTACCAATAAGGCTCCCTTTGCCTGCCGCATCCCTTCCCTCAAATACCACGACCAGTTTTTTGTCGTATTTTTCAATGTGTTTTTGCAGTTTAACCATCTCGGCTTGATAAATCTCAAGCTCTTTCATCTCTTTATACATTTTTAATGCTTCAGCATTTTGTTCGTGAAAAGCTTGAAGCTGATTACGCAAAATATCGATCTCATTTTGCAAACCCTCTAAAGTAGTGCTGTCCATTAAAAACCTTTATGAAACTAAAATCAGACGTAATCGTCCAACCCCAATAAGATATTTGTAGAAAAGATAAAATTCTATACTATTTTTTTAAATGCCCGCTGAGAGAAGACTTGGCTGTTTTAAAAGATTCTTACATTCTACCTGCACGATATCGGGTTGAGGCATATCCAGCCTTGCTGCTGTGAGCTTCCCTTTCCATATGCATCCCGTATCTAAAGCCAACACGTTATCATCTTGGTAATAGCCCAGAGCCGACCAATGTCCAAAAACAATTTTGAGGTCTATTTTTTTGCGGTAAGAGGAGAGAAACCAGGGGGTCATTCCTTTGTTTTTAAGTGCTTCGCTCGGTGGCCCTTTTTGGTCAAAATCCAAACGGTGATCATTGAAACAAAAACGCATTCGGGTAAACGAACTCATCAAATACCGGTCTATATCGACAATATCTGCTTTCCTGTCGAATCTGCCGGTGTTCTTTTTCAATATTTTTTCCAGCCAAATATGTGCATTTGCGCTTTGCAGCTCTGTTTCAAGATGTGCCGCATAACGAATAGCCATACCCAAATCAAATTCAGGAGAGATCCCAGCATGCGCCATACAATATCCTAACTCATAATCAACATGCAAAAACTTTTGATCTTTGATCCAATCTATAAGTTTTTTAGCCTCCGGAGATTCCAATATAGGGTCTAGTGTTGAATTTGATTTTTTGATACCATAATAGGCTCCCAAAAGCGCTATATCGTGATTTCCCAGAACAATCTCCACACTATTTTGAATATCATAAAGATATTTGAGTGTTTCTAAAGATCCGTTTCCTCTATTAACAAGGTCACCGACCAGCCATAATTTATCATTTTGTGGATTAAAATCTATTTTTTGCAAAAGTGCTTTAAAAGAGGTATAGCACCCCTGTATATCCCCAATTGCCCAAACTGCCATTATTCAACCTCTCTCTGCACAGAACGTAAAACACGATATTATCTCTGTATTTTTCATTTTCGATCCACCTTGTTTAATAATTTTTCACTATACACCCATACTTTTTCTTCGAATGTCATCATTGCATATGCAGATGAAGGTGAAGGCAGATATATTCTCTCTATCTCCAAACCAGAAAAGTGTTTTTCAAAAAGTTTTTGTGCTTTTTTGCCTGTAAAAGCCAATTTTTTGATACTCGGATGCGTTTGCAAAAAAGAAGCAATATCATTAACCTCTTCATGCTCAAGACTACTGTCAAGCGAGTTATCTCTTTGGCATTTTTGCACCATATCCCACAATCCAAACTTCATCTCTTTAAGCAACCAAATTTTCTGATCTTTATTGAGAGTGGGATATTTTGTAATTGTTTCGAGTATTTTCCAAAATTGATTACGAGGATGTGCGTAATAAAAATTTTTTTCACATGACTGAATGCTGGGAAATGAGCCCAGTATCAAAATCTCCGTATCTTTAAACACAATCGGTGCAAAAGGATGTTCCAACACTTTATTTTTCATTATTTATGGTCCGCCTTGACTTATTTGCATGCCTTTTGCATATTCCTTACGATCAACACCAAAAGTGCCAAAGAAAAGATTTTAAAATTAACTTCACTGCCTTTATGGGTATTGATAAACGTCGCAGCTTGAGTCATCTCTTCTCCTGCCAGTTGCATCATTATGATATCAGGAAGATAATAGTGCCCAAAAAGCAATCCGGTAGCTATCACAAAAAATGCAGCAATTTGCGTAAGCATATCCCTTTCAAACTTTTTATACTTGTACCCTTCATACAAAAAAACAGCCACCGCCAGAACATCTACCAAATATGAAAGCCGCACAAAATTTTCCGTCATGACAATACCCTCTTGATATTGGCTTAGTGCCTCGCTTTGCAGCCATACCTCCGTATGAAATATTACGGGCGCCACCACGATGCCTGCAAAAAGTCCTGCTCCAAGCACCACACCTAAAAATACCAAATATACCATAGTGACGATTTTAAAATATTTATTCATTGTTTTCCTTGTTAAACCGGATTATAAATCCCCTATCCAATCCGGATAGGTCTTGATAAAAATCAATATATTTTACTCCAATTTCATTGGCAAAAACTTGGAGGGGCAATTTTTGATCATACCCCATCTCACACACAAGATAATCAACACCTTTTTTTTGTGCGTCGACTATAATCTGCTTTAAGAGCTCATCTCCCATTTTGCCTCCAAAAAGTGCCTCTTTAGGCTCATAATTTGCAACATTGGGCTCAAGCGTGAAATTTTCTGCAATATAAGGGGGGTTGGAAATAACAAATTTTACGTCCTCCTTTATTTCATCCATTAAATTGCTTTTAATGAGTGTGATCTGTTTTTGCATGCCAAAATGTTCGATATTGCGTAACGCCACTCTTAAAGGAATGTCACATATATCCGTGGCAATAATTTGAAGATCAGGAAATTTGCGTGCCAAGACAACAGAAATAGCTCCCGATCCAACTCCTATTTCCACTATACGGGTTATGTTTTTTTCTTGAATGATCTTAGAAGCATGATCAATGAGAAGCTCTGTTTCAGGACGCGGGATAAGCACCCCCTGTTCTACAGAAAGCTCAATATCATAAAAACTTGCCTTCCCTACAATATATTCATAAGGCTCGTGCATCGCTCGCCTAGCAACAAGTGATTCAAACACTTTAGCATTTTTCACCTCATCATTTTCATGCAA
>JAUPLS010000070.1 GCA_030836805.1 Campylobacterota bacterium
AATACACAGAGGCAAAGATGCCCCTACTGATGTACTCAGCTTTCCCCTGGAAGATGCTTTTGCGGGTATGCCTTTAGGTTCCATAGTTATCTCTGAAGAGTTTGTTAAAGATAAATCCAAATTCTATGGCCACACCATACAGGATGAATTGAATTTACTTTTTATTCACGGATTGCTTCATCTGCTTGGCTTTGATCATGAATGCGATCAGGGAGAAATGCGCGCCAAAGAAAAAGAGCTCATTGAAGTTTTTGGTCTGCCGCCAAGCCTGATTGTTAGAACAGATGCTCAGGAAGCTGAATGAATTTTTTGATTTTCGTTATTGCGATGGGCTCCTTGATTTGGGGGGTCGAATTACTCATCAATCAGAGTGAACGCATTGCATTGAAATTCAATATGCCTGAGTTTATCATTGGGGCCACACTTATTGCTTTTGGAACAAGTTTACCCGAAATGGCTGCTTCTATCGCTGCAAGCTATACAGATAAACCGCAAATTGCTATTTCAAACGTCATAGGAAGCAATATTATTAACATTACTCTTGTGTTGGCTTCAGTATTTCTTGTAGCAAATAAAATAAATCCCAGCAGAGACTTTTTTGCAAAAGACAGCACATGGGCTCTCATGCCCGCATTAATCTTTCTTTTGATGATATTAGACGGAATGATTTCTAGATTTGATGCAACGCTTTTATTGCTGCTTATGGGCGCATACCTTCTTTTTTTGACACAGGATGCCAAAAACATAGCCCAAGAGCATCTTAGCGAAATTGATATGCTTCAATTTTCTTGGATTAAAACAATTTTTATGCTGCCTGCAGGTTTGATTTTGGTTATTATAGGTGCCCATTTTACCGTAGAAAGCGCTTCGGGAATCGCCAAAAGCTTTGGTATCAGCGAATGGATTATCGGTATTGTTATGATTTCATTTGGAACTTCTTTGCCGGAGTTAGCCGTGAGTATCTCAGCAGCCTTAAAAGGCAAAGTGGATATGGCAATAGGAAATATCATCGGCTCAAACATGGCAAATACTTCTGTTGTATTGGGAGCTGCGGCTTTGGCGAAACCCATGCCTATTGAAGGTATGACTCATATGTTTGACATCGCCACGATGATCATAGCAACATTCCTGCTGGTTTTTATCACGGCAAACAAACTTTACAACAAGTCAGCAGGCATTGGTTTGATAATTATTCTAGGACTTTTTCTCAATAATACCCTGCAGAACATCTAAATATTTTAAGTATAAAATATTTTACAAAACACTATTCTTGGTTCTTGAAATATCCATTCCCATAAAGCCATTTATAAATATCTGCAGCAATCGGCCCGGCTACACTTCCTCCATGCCCACCATGCTCAATAAGTACAGTCACAATATATTGTGGGTTCTCGTAAGGAGCATAAGTTGTGATCCAGGCATGAGATCGATGAAAATAGGCCAACTCTTCTTCCTTGAGCCTTTTGACTGCCGCCTGGGGAATAGACGTTACCTGCGAGGTTCCCGTCTTGCCGGCAACAACTATAGGCAAACTGCCCATGGTGGCAAATGCTGTTCCTTTTCTTGTATTGCAAACCTCATACATACCCTTTCTGATCTCGCTTAAATAATATGGATTAAAAGAGATGGGAGTGCTGCTGATATTAACTTCTTCGTTGTCTACTTGCTTTGCAATACGAGGCGTTACGAGATGAGAAGTAGCAATCAGATTGGTGTGTCGTGCCAGCTGCAAAGGCGTTACAAGATCATACCCCTGGCCTATAGACGCGATAACGGTTTCTCCAAGATACCAAGGTTGTTTATATCGTTTCATTTTCCATGCCTTATCTGGAATTACCCCGGCATATTCATCGGGCAGATCAACTCCCGTAGGTACCCCCAAACCAAAAGATCTAAGATACTTTGCCATTGCGTCTATACCTACTTTTAAGCTCTTGTTATAAAAATAAACATCACAGCTTTCACGAATAGCTTTTCTCAAATCTACACTGCCATGCCCCCATGTTGACCAACATCTGAATTTATGATTGCTTGTTCCCAGCTTGATATGTCCGCTACAAAACTCGTTGGTATCTAAAATTCCTTTTTTGGCCTTAGAAAAAGCTAACGCCATTCCCATTTTTATAGTTGAGCCGGGAGGATAAGTCCCGTGTATGAATTTATTGGTAAAGGGGTGTGCAAGATCTTCTTGAAGCGCTTTCCAATCTTTACTGCTGATACCTCCAACAAAAAGATTAGGATCATAAGAAGGATAACTTACGGCGGCCAAGATTTCACCGTTGGTCCGCATCACCACGGCAACACCTGTTTTGCCCACAAAATGCTCATAGATCATCTTTTGCAAGTTAATATCAATATTAAGCTTAAGATTTTTATTGTCTTTGGGAGCTTCTTTTTCCAAAATATCAATCGTTTTATTGGTGGCCGTCACCTTGGAAACTTCATGCCCAAGTTCACCTTGCAAGATGTCATTGTAGTATTTTTCCAATCCGCTTTTGCCTACCTTGCCCACTTCGTTGACGACAGAGTCTTCTTTGTTCTCTTTTTCATTAGACCTCCCTGTGTAACCTACAATATGGGAACAATATTTTCCATAAGGATAGTAACGTTTTGTTTCAGCCTCTATTTGAATTTGAGGGATAAGGCTCAACTTGGGATAGGCTCCCATCATATCGGGATAATGGATAAAATCCACCACTTTAATAAACTTATGGTTATAAGGCGAATTATTTTTTTCATAAACTTTCATCATGATCGTTTTATTTAGATCAGGAAAACTGTTGACCAACGTATCCACCACGGTTTCCAAAGTAGATGATTGTATTTTTAGATGGGGCTCAATAGAAATAGAGAAACCTATCTGATTCATGGCAAGCAGGTTGCCATTGGCATCCATTACTTCCCCTCTTACCGGTTTAATAAATTGTTTTCTCTCTATATTCTCTTTTGCAAGTTTTTGATAATAAAAATTAGATTTGATGCTCACATGGTACAGTCTGACTATCATGACGCCCCAGAAGAGCAAAAATATAATGAGTGCGATTTTATATCTCATAATATAACCACGATTAATAGATCCACTATCAAAGAATAGAGTAGTATTGAATCCAAAATAACACTTGTATCTTCAAATAAAAAATCATAAAAAAGCAAAAAACCCAAATAAAAACCATCCAAGAGCAATACCTTCAGCATTCGAGCACATATGACACATCTTCTGAAATGTCTCAAATAAGAATAAAATAACACATAGACCAATAAAGCAGAAATAAAAGTCAAGAAAAAAGGCAAAGAGAGGTTGACCTCTAGATTAATATAGTAAAGTGATGCGATCAGAATATAGGCTATTTTTCCTTTTTCTATCCCTTCTATCAACAAATAACCCATGATACCTATCAGCAGAGGCAAAAAAACATAAATAGAGATAAACATGGGATAAAAAGCAACAAACAAAACAATAAGTGTCCAAAGAATTGGATGCTGTACGGCTGTATAAAATCTGCCCATAATATTGCGCATCAACCTTTATGATAATTTATAAATCAGTGCGACTTCATTACACACCGGAAAATGTATACACTTGATGCAATCTGCCCAAATCTTATGCTCCGGGATCGCTTCTTTACTAATTTCATGAAAGCCCAGTTTTTCAAAAAATTGAGGCACGTACGTGAGTGCAAGCACATCCTCTTCAACTCCCAGTGCTTTTGCTTCATCCAAGGCAAACCGAACCATACGCTGTCCTATTTTTTGCCCTCGATACGCCCGGTCTACAATAAGGCTTCGAATCTCTGCAAGACGTCTTGAATGGATATGAAGCGCAGTATACCCTACAAGCTTTTCTCCCTCTTTCGCCAATACATAAGAACGTATATTTGTTGCAACCTCATCTTCTGTCCGCTTAAGGATAATACCATTTTTTACTTCTTCGGTGACCATGTCCTGCATTTGCGGTATATCATTCAGTGTTGCTTTTACAAGAGAAATCAAATCTAAACTCCTTGTTTTTCTACGCCAAATATTGTTTGCAATATCTCAAAATGAACTTTGTCGTGTCCATTTTTTTTAAGATTGGATAAAACAATACAGCCGGGAAAATCATTTTTAAGTTTTACACGTTCTTTTTGGTTAAGCTTGTCAATTTTGGTAAAAATTGTAAGATAGCGCTGGTCCGGCCTTATAAATTCTTTAATATACTTTTCCACATCCTGATCAATTTTTGCATAGGGGTGTCTTGCATCTCTAAGATGGACAAAAAGACGTATGGAAACACGCTTTTGAATAAATTCTACTAGATTTTTCTGCCATACTTCTTTAAGTGATTTTGATACTTTGGCATATCCAAATCCGGGTAAATCTACAAAGCGGACAGGATAATTTTCTTCGTTGTATATATACCGTGTCTCAAAAAAATTGATTAATTGTGTTTTTCCTGGCGTTGCCGAACTTTTTGCCAAATTTTTTCTGCCGGTTAGTGAATTGAGTGTGGAGCTTTTTCCCACATTCGACCGTCCCAAAAAAACCACCTCACTCATATCTTCAGGCAGGCTATCTGCAATACTTTGCGCAGATTTTACAAATTTAGCCTCTACAATTCGGGGTGCATTCATTTTTTCTCCTCCATATCGAAGATAAACTTCACGGGTTTTTTCTTATTTCCCTGGACATCTGCATTGCCCGTAATCATATCCAAAGTAATTAATTCACCGTTTATACGGCGCTTATTTAACAAGTCATCTATCATAGCGGTGCCCTGAAGTATATAATAGGACTTTTGAGGATAATAGATTATCTTTTTTGCACTCCCTTTATAAAAATTTTTTTCATTTCTAAGTTCAAAAGTAACCCCGCCTGAGGCTTCGTACATTTTGGTTTCGTTATTTTCATCAAAATAAACAACGACTCTTTCTCCATGCAGCCAGCTTTGCGACTGTTTAATCATTACATTACCGATAAAATGAACTTCTTTTTGCAACTCGCGTGCGTTCATGGATTCTGACGTGATTTCTATTTTCTCAGCCATTAAAAAAGTAGTAAAACAAAATAAAAGTATCCATTTAAAAAAATACAATGCAAAGCCTTTCAAAAAAATCAATATATTGTACCATGATATTACTTTTCGGTGGTATAAACGACAGCTGCAATACCTTTTCCAGATACTTCTTTTTGACGTAAATTATAACGCATCGAATCTCCCTGAATTGTATTTTGATTCATTTTGGCGATAAACGGTGAAGTAACATCAAGTATCTCTGTGGCCTTATCATATACAGCATATTGTGTCCTGTATTCAAATCCTTCTTTTTGACGAACAAAAACATCACCGTCCAAAAAAATCTTGTCATCATGATAGATACCTTTTTTTGCACGCAAAAGTTCTAAATTGCCGCTATGATAGTTTAATTCATCAAGCATCAAAACACCGTTTATTCCAACACCGTATCTACTGTGTGCAATACTCTGCATTGATTCCATATCGACTTCGATCAAAGTAATATCCGTAAATTCGATTTCTTTGCCTGAAAGTTGCTTTTTGATATCAATATCAGTTACTTTTATCCCGAACGTCAATACTAATATGGCTCCAATTATAAAAAGAAGCACCATCTCTAATCTTATTCCCATAATGCCAAATACTTCGCTTCAAGGCCTTCTTTTTTTATAAGGTATTCTATCATTTCACGAACAGCCCCATCTCCCCCTTTTTTACCGAGGACAACGGTGGCCATTTTGTCCACATACACACTTGCATCCCGGGGCACAAATGAGATCTTGGCAGTTTTAAGCATTTGCAGATCATTAAGGTCGTCACCTATCGCAGCCACATTCTCCATCGTTAAATTAAGTTTGGTTAAAAGTGATTCCAAAACCTCTTTTTTGTTGTGTACGCCTTGATAAAAATGTTCGATACCCAACTCTTTTGCGCGGCGTGCAACGATAGTCGAACTTCTCCCTGTAATAATGGCTACTTCTTTTCCCAGTTTTTTCCAGCTAGCGATCGCCAACCCGTCTTTTACATTGAATGATTTAATCTCATCACCCATTTCACTGTAGGTAATGCGACTATCTGTCATCGTGCCGTCTACATCCAAAACGATCAATTCAATATTCACAATACGCCCTTCGTGCTAGGAACCCCTGCTTTTTCATTGATAGCCACAGCTCTTCTGAATGCTACAGCAAGTGCCTTGAATGCCGCTTCTATAATATGATGCTTGTTTTTGCCCCTGTTGTAAACCAGATGTACTGTGAGCGGCACATTAAAAGCAAATGCTCTAAAAAATTCTTCAACAAGCTCAACATCAAATTGTCCCACTTTTCCGCCTATCGGAAGGTCAAAGAAAAGAAAACCGCGATTTGAGATATCCATATCGCATGTTACGCTAGCTTCATCCATCACCACCGTTGCATTTCCAAAACGTTCTATGCTTTGCACAGGATAGAGTGCTTTATGGAGCGCTTGGCCTATGGCAATACCCACATCCTCAACACTGTGATGATCATCGATATGCACATCCCCCTTGCAGGATACCTCCATATCTATATAGGCATGCTTGGCAAATGCCTCAAGCATATGATCAAAGAAACCTACTCCTGTATCTATCTTAGCCTGACCTGTTCCGTATACATTGAGCCTTATACAGATGTCGGTCTCTTTTGTTGTTCTGCATATTTCTATCATTGAGCACTCCATATTCTTTAATTTCTTATAATAAATGCACCATCAAGATTATGACACAAAATAAAATCTTTAGCTTCATCTTCGGTTTTGAAGCCCATCAGCCAAACACGATAAAGCGGTGCACCATCCACGTCGTCAAAACGTTTCACGATCGGCCGGTAATGTTTATCCAGTTGAGCATATTTTTTCTTATAGATTTGCGCACCCTCAAAGCGCCTAAATGCTCCGACCTGGATACCAAAATCGGTAATGACAACACGCACTTCTTTATGCTCTCTGATATTTCTGGCAATCGTAGCATCAGACTGAACCTCCCCTGCAAATCCTACTACCTTGATCTGCACTTTGGCAATTCCCATTCTGTCAAGTCCGATTGTTTTTCCCGCTGTATAACTGCAATCGATTATCCTGCCTTGTACAAATGGGCCCCTGTCATTGATGCGCACCACCGTGCTCTTTCCGTTTTGAAGATTTTTGACCTTCACCATAGTATCCATCGGCCATGTTTTGTGTGCTGCAGTGAGGCCATGCATATCGTATGTCTCCCCATTGCTCGTCATTTTTCCATGAAAATCGGGCCCATACCAGCTAGAAATGCCATTCATCGTCTGCCCTACGCTTACATAGGTAGGTTTATAGTTTTTTCCCAATACACAATACTCTTTCATTGTCCATTTATGACGTGCAGCGCTTGTAAATTTTGAAGCTTTAGGCTTATGCGTGCCCGGCTTTTGGGAACACCCTGTGGTCAAAGACGCCACCATTAAAAATGTAAATAAAAACAAAACGATATTCAATCTTTTCATGGGGCCTCTGTTATATTATTGGATATTATTATCCCTTTATTTGACTTTAGATTTCCTTTTTCAATAGACAGCCCACCCTTGTCTGCGGGCCAACATCATTACAATATAAAAGCAAAAAATTTGGTTACAATTGCACATTTAATTTGATAGGGGTACGCATGCGTTACTTTTACGGTTCATTTGCCATTATGGCACTAGGTCTTATTGCAGCCTATTTTTTGGGTGGCTTGGCTGCTCTTTATATTACTTTTTTACTCATTATTCTTGAAATATCTCTTTCGTTTGACAATGCAGTAGTCAATGCCAAAGTTCTCGATACAATGGATCCCGTCTGGCAGAAACGGTTTATTATTTTTGGTATACCGATCGCTGTTTTTGGGATGCGCTTTATCTTTCCCCTGGCTATCGTAGCGATAGTAACAGGCATGGGAATTTTTGAGACACTTGATGTTGCCATGAACCAGCCAGAACAATACGAAGCGATTTTAAAATCAACCGAAAAAACTATTTTTGCTTTTGGCGGTGCTTTTTTATTGATGGTTTTTTTGGATTTCTTTTTCGAGGAACGGGATATCAAGTGGGTTACCTTCATTGAAAACTCAAAAGTTATTGCAAATTTTTCGGGTGTGGCAAACATTGAGCTGATCATAGCCATCATAACCGGAATTGTTTTAGGACACATCACTCAAGATTTTAGTGTTTTGCTGGCATTTATGTATGGTGTATTGCTTCATTCACTCTTGGGGATGCTAGATCATTTTCTTTCTTCAGAAACAGTCAAAAGTGGAATTGCCGGGTTTATCTATCTCGAGGTGCTTGATGCGAGTTTTAGTTTCGATGGTGTTATCGGAGCCTTTGCCCTCACAAGCAACATTTTTATCATCATGATAGGGCTTGGCGTGGGCGCTATGTTTGTGCGTAGCATCACTCTCTATTTTGTAGCGCACAAAACCCTTGCTGCCTTCCGTTATCTTGAACACGGTGCGCACTATGCCATCGGTATTTTGGCCTTCATTATGCTTGCCAAAATCACAATGCATATCAGCGAAGTCGTCACAGGAACGATCGGTATAGGATTGATCACTATCGCTTTTTTACACTCAGTCTGGGTAAACAAAAAAGAAAATGAGTAAAAAACAGAGGGGCCCCAAACCAGTCTAAAATCCAGCCTATTTTTATCCCCTATATTTTTATAGTATAATAGCCGCTATTGAAATATAAAGGATTAATATGGTTATTGCCAAAAACAGGCTCGTTGCTCTTGAATATCGCCTTACTGATAATGAGGGTAATCTTCTTAATGAAAATCAAGAACCCATTATCTATCTGCATGGCGGCTATGGACATATTTTTAAGGCTTTAGAAGAGAGGCTGGAGGGAAAAGCGGTTGGGGATACTTTTTGTGTCACCCTATCACCCCAAGAGGCATTTGGCGAATATCAAGAAGATCTGGTTGCCAGCGAGGCTCTCAGTGAACTTCCCGAGGATCTCTTTGTGGGTATGGAGGTAGATGGCTATATGGAAGATGCTCCCGAGGATATTATTATTTATACGGTCACCCAAATTTATTCTGACCATGCAGTGCTGGATGCGAATCACCCGCTTGCAGGAATCAGCCTCACTTTTGAAGGATCAGTTGATGAGATCCAAGAGATAGACGAAAAGGCTATCGAGGAGATACTCGAGCATCATCGCCATTAAAGCCATCATGCATAAAAAAGAAAACCGGATTAATCTAAATAAACATTTATCATTTCAAATTAATCCGGAAGCCAGATTCTTTTATTCTTGCTTCATCGCAAACGGGGGCATTGAACTTACGTCATTATATTATTGATAAATCATCTCCATAAAGATCAAGTTTATTTTCTCTTTTTTTAGCATACATTTTTTTATCTGTTTGCTTGAAAAAATCATAAATACTCTCTCCTTCATATTGGCTAACTCCAATGCTTAATCCAATTGAATACTGTTTTTTAATATCTGAACCCCTAAAGAGTTCTTCAAGTTTTTGAGTTATTTTTTTGGCATTTTCTTCTTTTATACAATACAACAAAATCACAAATTCATCTCCGCCATATCTAAATATATCATCACTTTTTCTGATATGTTGTTTTAAAAATTTTGCAATAAGGCTAAGCACTTTGTCGCCCTCTTTGTGCCCCAAAGTATCATTAACCATTTTAAAATTATCGAGATCTACAAACATCATCGAAAAATTTTCGCCGGCCGCTTCATACCTATCAACTGCTGCTTTTAATTTTAAATCAAGCATTTTCCGGTTAAAAAGCTTTGTAAGGGCATCCAAATAAAGATCTCTGTTTAATTGTTGCTTATTCTTCTCTTCTTTGTCATAATTTTTACCGATTGAAACAAATCCAATAATAATTTCATCCTTGACAATAGGTGTAACTGTTTGTTTTTCATAATATATTTCGCCTTCAGAATTTTTATTGCAAAAAAGTGCTTCAATCGATTTTTTATTGAGAAGTTTTTTCCATAAATCTAGATAAAAATCATCTGAATGATGCCCGGAATTTAGTATTTTTGGATTTTGGCCCACAAGTTGTGAGATATCATAGCCGCATCTTCTTAAGTAAGCTGTATTGGCATGTATGTATTCTCCGTCTGCATTAAACAAAGCTATAGAATCGTGATTTTGGTCAATCGCTTTTTTGAAAAGCTTTATATGATCAAGTAGTTTTTGGGCTCTAGTGATATCCTTTTGAATGGAGACAAAAGCTATTAGTTTTTTCTTTTCATCATAAACCGGTGAAATATTCCACTCGACCCAATATTCTTGTCCGTTTTTGGTATAGTTTATGGTCTTACCTTCAAAATGTTCTTCATTTTTTAGACACTCTTTGAGTCTTTTTAAAACCTCTTTATCTGTTTTTTCACCTTGGAGTATCCTGGGGGTTTTGCCTAAAATCTCATTTTTTCCATATCCTGTCATTTTTGTAAAAGCATCGTTGACGTAAACAATTTTTGGATGGTCGCCTTCCAGTAAACAAGTAGTTATAACCATTGGACTGTATGATTGCTCAAAAATGGTAAGTTCAAATGGATTTAGCTCTAAATTTCCATTATTTAAAATCAAAATAACCTCTCTCTTTACTCAGATCTAAATTGAGGCTTGGCAAACCCTCTTATTTTCTTAATTCCCGCTTGTATTCTATCTTAAGTTCTGTAGGAGACAAATGATTTTCTCATGCTTTTTCGCATAAAGAAGTGAAACTTGTATATTTTCAGCTATACTTGAACGTATTTTTGTTTTCACAGACAAAAGAAGGGCGAGGAAAGGGTAATTATGGCAACAATATCCTTTTTATTAATAGCTTTAAATCAAAAAGGTGAAACATGAATGAAAAAATTGATGAAATTACACAACAAATCAGAGAGTTGCAACTAGAACTCGAAGCAGAGCTTAGAAAAAAACGATCAGATTTTTTTTATAGAATTGAAAACAGCAAAGCCATATTTGAACAAAGGGTTATCAATGAAGGCAGGGCCAAAATTATCAGCTCACTGGAATATCTCTCTTCGTTTTCCATACTTGCCATTTTGACTATTCCTTTTATTTGGGCCATGATGATACCGGCACTGCTGGTTGACATCTTTGTCACTATTTATCAATATATATGTTTTCCCATATACAAAATTCCCAAAGTAAAAAGAAGCGACTATATCATTATGGACCGATACAATCTTTTCTATCTGGATCAAGTTGAAAAAATAAACTGCTGGTATTGTGAATACTTCAACGGCGTCATATATTATGTAAGGGAAATAGCTGCCCGAAGTGAACAGTTTTGGTGCCCCATAAAGCATTCAAAAAATATTAAAGACAAGCATTCAAGATATGAATATTTTTTTGATTACGGTGATTATATTACCTACAGAAAAGAGCTTGAAAAAAGAAGAAGCGATTTTAAAGATTTAAAAGAAAAGGAAGATTCCCAAACCAAAAGCATTTAACTTTGTGACTCCAAGCTTTTCTTGAAAGTAAGAAGCGCAAAAAGAAAGAAGAATAGCCCTATAGTAAATATAGCAACCAAATCTTTCCAAACAATATCAATACCCGCTCCTCTAAAAAGTATCGCTTTTGCAATATCCACATAGTGGCTTGTCGGCGATAACGACATAATATACTGTATGGCTGCCGGCATGCTCTCACATGGAGTCAAGCCTCCAGAAAGCATGATTAGCGGCAATATGATCAAAATAAAAAGCATCCCCATTTGCGGCATAGTGTTTGCAATCATTCCCATAAATATTCCTATAGAGGTTGTAGAAAATAAAAGCAGAAATACGCTCAACAAGAACAGAGGCATTGAGCCCGAAAGCGGAACTTTTAAAACTATTTCTACTATAATCAGCAGGCCAAACGTGATTCCCAGCAAAATAACAAATCCCATCGACCAGATTTTTGCCAGCATGATTTCTGTCGGATGCAAAGGCATTACCAAAAGGTGTTCGATCGTCCCATGCTCTCGCTCTCTGATCAATGCAGCGCCCGCAAGAAGTATGGACAATGTAATAATGTTGTTAATAACTTCATTGAGACTTCCAAACCAGCTACTCGTTAAATTCGGATTGTATTTAAAGTTTGTAATTAAAATAATAGGTGCAGGATGTGCTTGCGTTTCTAAAAAAGCATTGGCTTCTTGCATGATGATTTGCTGAATATATCCAGCACCGATGCCTGCTTGCGTCATTCTTGTGGCATCAATATTTAACTGAACATCAGATCCCTGCCCTTTTAAAACATTTTTTTCAAAATCATCCGGAATGACCACAACAAACGTATAATAGCCCGAATCCATTCTTGCATCTATTTCATCAAAAGATATTATTTGCGGGGTGTTAAATCTTGGTTTGTAAAATGCGCCTATAATTCTACCGGAAAGTGCCGACCGATCCTCATCGACAAATGCAATAGAGGCATTCTTGATATCCACAGATGCAGCCGTTCCCGCAACATATATTCCAAGGCTGAATGAATAAAGGATTAAAAATAACATAATCTTGTCCCGAAGAAGCGTTCGTAGCTCCTTGATCCCAAGGCGATAAACATTCAAAATGTGTTTTAACATTATTTTTCCTGCTTTTTTAGCGTCGATACACTTAGAAAAGTGATAATAAAAATTGAAATTACCAATACCGTAAAATCAAAATATAGATCTGAAAATGAAACATCCTTACTAAAAATTCCTCGGCTAATATTTACAAAATAGGTCACAGGGAAAATATTCCCCATGACCCACCCCACTCCTTCAAGCGAACTAACAGGATCCATCAGGCCGGCAAAATTGATTGTTGGCAGGAGCGTTGCAATTGCCGCTCCGCCAAGGGCAGCAATTTGAGTTTTTGCAAATGCCGATACCAAAAGCCCCATCCCCGTTGTTACAATCACATATAGCAGTGCTGCCGCAAAAAAGACGCCAAAGCTTCCTTTCATGGGTACACCAAATACAAATATTGCCAATAAAACCAATCCCACAAAACCGATCATGCTGATCATCACATAGGGAAGCTGTTTTCCAAGTAAAAATTCCAGCTTGGTCACCGGGGTAGCATAAAAGTTTGTGATGGAGCCTAATTCTTTTTCTCGCACTACACTGAGTGCCATTAATATTGAGGGGATAAATATTAAAAGCATTGGAATTACCGCAGGAACCATGGCATAAATACTTTTAAAATCTTGATTATAGCGATACCTCATTTGAATATCAACGGGTAGCGACATTTGTGTATTATACAGCTGCGATACATAGCTACTGTGTATCCCCGCCACATATCCCTGTATCGTCTCTGCCCTAAAAGGTATCGTTCCATCAATCCAGACCCCAACCTCAACGTTTTGACCTTTTCGCAGGTTTTTTCCAAAATCTGCAGGTATCTCAAGCGCTAAACTAATCTCTCCGCTTTTCATTTTTTCATCCAGCTGATTTTGTGATTCAAGAGCTTCATGTTCTATAAAATACCTGGAACCTGAAATGGATTGAATATATTCTCTGCTCTGGGGAGTTTTATCGTTATCCAAGACTGAAAATTTTAAATCTTCAACATCCATGTTAATTCCATATCCCATAACCAGCATAAGGATCATTGTGCCAACCAATGCAAATGTCAATCGAATCGGATCTCTTGTGAGTTCCAAAGACTCACGATACGCATACCCCAAAAAACGCAGTATTGAAAAAAATTCATTTGTACTTTTGTGGCTGCTTTTATGAAGGGTGATATTTTTGCTTGCACCTTCACCCTCTCCAATAGCATCATAGAGATAGTCTATAAAAGCATCTTCCAGGTTATCTTTGTTTTTGGTTGCCATCAATGCTTGAGGAGTATCACTTGCCAATACCTTCCCTTGATGCATCAAGGAAATCCTGTCGCACCTTTCGCCTTCATTCATGAAGTGGGTAGAAATAAAAATGGTTACTCCGTCGTTGCGTGCAAGATCGATCAGAAATTCCCAAAAATTATCCCTTGAAACAGGGTCAACGCCGGATGTGGGCTCATCGAGTATCAACATCTTCGGTTTATGTATCACGGCAGCAGCCAAAGACAGACGCTGTTTGATTCCCAGAGGCAAAGCTTCCGTCAGTGTATTTTCATGTTTTTTAAGATCAAAACGCAACAACATTTCTTCGATCCTTGCATCAATCTTTTTACTGTCGATATGATATAGCTGCGCATGCAGAATGATATTTTGCCTGATGGTCAATTCACCGTATAAAGAAAATGACTGCGTCATATATCCTACATTTTTTTTCATCTCCAAACTATTGCTTTTCACAGGCTTTCCAAAAATCTTGACGCTTCCGCCGCTAGGCGTGAGCAGTCCCGTCAACATTTTCATTGTGGTAGTTTTGCCGCAACCGTTAGATCCCAAAAAACCAAAAATTTCACCTTGTTTAATTTTAAAATTCACATGGTCTACTGCTGTAAAATCTCCAAATTTCATTGTAAGATTTTCTGCCTCTATGGCATTGGCATTACTGTTATTCACTCTGTTTGATGGTGTCATTAGCCCGGTTTGACTGCTTATTTTGCCTTTGGGAAGCAGCTCTATAAAAGCTGAATCTATATTGTCTGTGCCGGTCTGCTTCAAAAGTTCTTGAGGTGTAGCATTTGCAAGGATTTTACCGTCATTAATAGCGATTATACGATCAAACCGTTGCGCCTCTTGCATATACGCGGTAGCCACCAATACACTCACTCCATGCTGCATCTGCCTGATTTGGCCAATGATCTCCCAAAATTGTCTTCTTGATAAGGGGTCGACGCCCGTCGTGGGCTCATCGAGGATAAGAAGATCAGGATCATGGATCAAGGCACAGCAAAGGCCAAGTTTTTGCTTCATCCCCCCTGATAGTTTTCCTGCCGGCCTGTCTTTAAATTCAAAAAGCCCAAGACTCTTCATAAGCTCACCGATTCTTATTTGCCTCTCTTCTCGCCCTTGCCTGAATAGACGGCCAAAGAACTCGATATTCTCATAGACCGAAAGCGACATATACAGATTCTTGCCCAACCCCTGAGGCATATAGGCTATTCGCGGGTGAATGCTTGTGCGAAATTTGGCATTATTCATATCCCCGCCAAACACTTCCACTTTCCCTGTCTGTATTTTACGAACACCGGCTATAATGGACAGCAAGGTTGATTTCCCTACACCGTCTGGACCTATGAATCCAACGATACAGCCAGACGGTATTTCTAACGTAACATTCTCCAGGGCTTTCGTCTTGCCATACGAATGCGATAGATTGTTAATCCTGGCAATCGTATCCATTTTAATTCACATTTTCTACATGGTCTTTGGGGAGATTGCTTAACTCATTCGGCCAAGAGGCGGCTTCATTTAGGCGGATATAGGTCACCCCCGGCAGGCCGGTTTTTATCTTGTTCAAATGCTCCTCCAGCAACTCTGCGTCAATGGTTGCCTTGATTCTGAACATCAGTTTTTCCCGTTCGCTTTTGGTTTCTATCTGCTTGGGCGTAAACTGGGCTTTGGGGGATACAAAGGTAATTTTCGCAGGAATAGCGACATTTGGTATGGCATCCAGGACGATTCTTGCCTCGGAGCCATATTGTACAAGCCCCGCCTGGGAAGTCGGCAGGAAAATGGTCATGTAGGTATCCAGCAGATTCAGCACCACCATAACTCTCGACCCGCTTCCAAGCACTTCTCCGGGCTCTGCCAATCTATACAGAACCCTACCCTTTACAGGCGAATAAAGTGTACTGTCTTTGATGTTCACGCTGACGGCATCGGCCTGAGCCATTGCCGCCTCTATGGCTGCATTTGACGCATCCACATTTGCTTCGGCTGATTTCAGGTCAGCCTGAGCCGATCTATAAGCAGTTTCATATTGCTGATATTGCAATAGAGAAATACTCTTGCTGTCGTAGAGCTGCACTCCCCGTAAATAATTTTCATGTTTTAATGCCAATTCGCTTTTCTTTTGTTCCACAATGGCCAATGCATAATTTTTATTCTGCTCTGCTTGTTTGATTTGTGCATTTGCCATTTGCAGCCTGGCTTGCAATTCGTCCGTATCAAGCTTGGCGAGCATTTGACCTTTTTCTACGATGTCGCCCTCTTTTGCATAGGCTTCAAGCAGCCTGCCTGGAATTTTTGTAGCAATATTGACTTCGGTTGCCTCAATCCTCCCATTGCCATAGGCAAAATCTTCAGATATTTTTGATTTATTAAGATAACCGTTTGCAAAATAATAGATAAATACCGCGCTTAAAATAAGTGCAATATATGAAATAAATTTTATACTTTTTTTGAACATACCTTTTCCTCTTTACCATCCAAGCAACCCAACAAAATATCTAAAATTTTTTCGAATAAATCATTAAAATCTCACTTTTTGCATTATTGAATCAACTTAAAAATTATTTTATTTTAAAAGCACTATAAAACAATCTTTTCTGGTTATATTATACATGAAAGACGATATATACAGATAAAACCAAAAAGAAATTCACTTGCAATTAATATAAAATTATATAAAATCAAAACACATGATTCATGAGCCAAGCTTCTTGGAACAGATCAACAAGGATGCACCCAAGAAATAAGCTTGAATAAATCAATTTAAAGCTGCAAAACATATTTTTTAATAACATCCGTTGATATTTTTCTTGTTTCTTTGCTATAAAAACCATGTTTAAAACCTATGCAAAAGAGTATAAAAACATGAACCTTTTATCCAAAAATGCACCCCTGGAAGAATCGATTGCTAAAATGAAAGCTATTTTGGCAGATGCGGGGTGTGAGATAACCTTTTCTGAAGAGAAACATCCTTTGGAATATTGCTATTGGGTTAATCTGGCTTCTGCAGAAGCGCCAAAACACATCTATTCAAATGGAAAAGGGATATGTTCCGAGGCATCGATGGCAAGCGCTTTGGGTGAATATATCGAACGGCTGCAGACCAATAATTTTTTTACAGACTTTTATCTGCCGAATCGGGATTATTATCCGGACCAAATTGCATTTGATTTTGGAGGGAATTATCTAAATAATGCATTGCGTCGATTCTATGATCCCAATGGTGAACTCTGCGATGAAGATCTTGTGGATTATAACAGCGGCCATCAAAACAAGATTGTTGCCTTGCCTTTTGTCAATTACGCGACCAAAGAAAATGTTTATATTCCGCTCAACATCCTAAACAATCTCTATGTCAGCAATGGTCTGGCCGCAGGAAACACTCCCCAAGAAGCTCAAGTGCAGGCACTCAGCGAAATTTACGAACGTTACGCCAAAATAGAGATCATCAAAAAAGGCTATGCACTTCCTGTTTACCCCGAAGAGATCTTGCGCTCTTTCAAAAGAGTACATCATGATATTACTTTATTGAGAGAATCAGGCTGCATTGTGGAAGTGCTTGATGCATCGCTGGGAGGGAAATATCCTGTTACTGCGATTTCACTCGTCAATCCTGAAAATGCAACTTTGTTTGTTTCATTTGGAGCACATCCGATTTTAGAAGTGTCACTCGAGAGAACTATGACAGAACTCATGCAGGGGCGAGGACTGGAAAATCTGAATACTTTCGATACACCGACATTTGACATGAGTATCGTTTCGGACAATTTCAATCTCGAATCGCATTTTATCAACTCCACCGGCAAACTCGGGTTTGGATTTTTATGTGCCCGCAAAAGCTTTGCTTACACGCCATGGAAGTATAACGGCACGACAACACAAGAGGAGCTGGATTATCTGATCGGCATTCTGGACTCGATGAACAAAGAGATGTATCTTAGAGAATATGATTATCTTGGATTTTATTCTTGCCAAATCATTGTTCCGGGAATATCAGAGATCTATCCGGTAGAAGATTTGATATACAACAATAAAAATACAGGCAAACAAATTCGTAATATGGTACTGCATTTTACAGAGTATGACCCAGAAGAGATACTTGATATGATCGAGCCCTTGGATGAATCACTAAGCGTGGGAAATTATATTGGTGTTATTTTTGAAAACGATTTTACGCTAGCCCAGTTCAAAGCACAACTATATCTGCTGCTAGGCTACACAGAAAATGCACTGATACTGCTTGAATTTGGATCCGATCGCCTGGGTCATATCGTTGCAGAGTTGATTCGAATGGAACAAGAAGATTTTCTTTTTGAAGAATACAAAGAAGCATTGTTTACTGTTTTCACTCCTCAAAGAGTCGTAAAGGCCCAGCATATACTTCAAGGAAAAGAGTATCTCATAGATACGACGCTTCATCAGGATTATCACAATATATTAGCAATGTATGACCGTTTGGAATACAAAAAAATCGCCCTCAAAAAATAAAGCGTTTTTACTTCTTCTGAGCATAAAACACAAACACTTTATGGCTTACAGGGATTACCAAAAACTGACCCACCGACAAATACTCCTCTTCAAGGCGATTAACCGTTTTGATCTCTTCGGCGGTTGTTTCATATTTCGCAGCGATATCCTCAAGCGTTTCGCCCAATACCACATAATGTGAGACCATATAAGGCTTGATAGATTTTTTCTTTTCCGGCAGCTCATAACGCAGATAAAAAAGGATCATCTTTTCCTCTGGAATCATCACCGTATAGCTGAACTTATCCGAAGGAATTATTTCATTTTTAAACTGTGGATTTAAACCAAGCAGCTCTTTAGCCTTCATCTGGAGAAGTTTTGCCAACTCGCTTAGTTTTGTACCCCCTTGCACTTCAACCTCAAATATCCCGCTATTGGCCGAGGAAAATTCCAAGGCCAGTCCTTCGCCTATCATAGCAACAAGCAGAATTTTCTTAATGTACTCCCGTGTTTCCTGCGGCAGGTATTTTTCTCTCTCATCAAGCAAAATCGGCAACGCATCACTGCCAGCCTTTTCGATAGCTTTAGTCAATCTCCCTTCTCCGCAATTATATGCCAGAGCTGCCAAATACCATTTGCCAAACCGATCATGAAGTTTTTGCAAATAGGCTATCGCTGCATTCGTCGAACTAACCGGATCACACCTTTCGTCAAAACTCTGACACACCTCAAGATTGTAATGTTTTGCCGTTGCAGGGATGAATTGCCACAATCCTACTGCATTTTTATGCGAAGCAGCAGAAGTAGAAAAGCCTGATTCAACCATCGAAAGATAAATAAAAAGATCCGAAAGCCCGTCCTCAAGCAAATACCCTCTCATCATGGGTAAAAAATTCTTGCCTTTTTGGAGAGAGTGCTTATAGAATGACTTAATCTGCTTTTCATGGGTTAAAACAAAACATTCAAAATTCTCGTCATAAATATAAGACTGATCAACTCCAAACTCCGAAAAAACATACGTATAGCTAGGATATTTTTGAGCAACAGAAAAGGCAAAAGAAAACAAAGGAAACACCCCTATGAGCAGAACTATTTTTCTGATGCCCTTTTTCATTGCCATACTTTAGATGCCAAAAAGACGGGAAGCATTTTGCGCAGTGAGCGTTTCGATCTCCTCCCTTGAAAGGCCGCTCAAATCAGACATCTTATCTGCTATAAATACTGTATAGGCAGGCTCATTTCTCTCCCCTCTATGCGGATGAGGCGTTAGATAGGGGGCATCTGTTTCTATAAGCAATCTTTCTCTTGGGATTTTAGGATACACCTCAATAAGTTTGCGTGCATTTTGAAATGTGAGAACACCCCCGATCCCAAAATAGAAATTTCTTTTTGCAAGCTTTAAAAGCTGTTCATCTGCATTATAGCAATGCAGCACACCCCCTTTTTCTCCGGCATACTGCTCAAGCAGTGCCAGACTATCTATACTGGCCTCCCTAATATGGACGATCAAAGGTTTTTTCAATGCTTTTGCCCAAAGTATCTGATCAATAAAAACTTTTTTTTGCAAATTCTTACAGTCTTCTATTTCTTTTGGACTCTCGGGCAGCCTAGAATAATCCAATCCGCATTCCCCGATAGCTACGCATTTTGGATGAGAAACAAAAGGCTCAAGCTCGCTCCTATCATAATGCGCTGCATCGTAAGGATGAACCCCTACAGCAAAATAAACATGTTCGTATTTTTGAGCGATCTCAAGCGCCCGATCCAATGTTTGCGGGTCTGCGCCCGGAATAATATATTTTTCGACACCTTGGTCTTTTGCATGCCTTAAAACCTCTTCGAGATCTTCCCCGTACCGCGAATCATCCAAATGGCAATGTGTATCTATTATCATGCTTACCCTGTTTTTTAAATAAATTATAGCCAATTTCACACCCATTTCAGACAAATGAACCTTACTGTAAATTGAAATAAGATATAGTTTATTGTAAGAAAAAGGGGATTCTATGCTTTTTTATATTATTTTGTTTGTCTTTATTTTGTTGATAATTTTCATTATCTACAATGAATACAAAAATGAAAAAAACTATCAAAAAGAACGAGAGAGAAAACGTCATCAAAACACCAGGCAAAAAGATTCAAAAATCATCACGGAAATCTTTTCCCCCACCATCCAGATCAAGCCACCCATTTCTTTCCCTCAACTTAAATATCCGCCTTTTAACCATACACGGCTCATTGCAATGGGCTTCTCGCAAAAGGATGCCAAAGAGTTTGTCAACGAATTAATAGGCCAGATAGAAGCACAGATACCTCTTATTGATGAAGCAATGAAAATACCGGATTTCCGCCGGATGGAACGATTAACACACAGCATCAAAGGCTCAGCGACCAATCTGGGAAACGGCGGCATCTCGGACCTTTTAGTAGACTACAACACCTATCTTAAAGGCGGTCAAGACCTTTCTGCCGCGGAAACCTATTTTGCACATCTAAAGTATTATTTAAAGATACTGAAAGATCAATACATTTAAATACATTTAGGCATTTCTCAGTTTTTTTGCAAAAGCAAGGGCTTGAGAGGTAGGGTTTTCGCCCCCGATAATACGGGCAATCTCTTGCACTCTTCCCTCCTCATCAAGTTCTTTTATCCGGCTTTTTGCCCCCTCTTTTGTTACCAAAATATGCTGCCCGGCCTGCGCAGAAAGATGGGGTTGATGGGAGATGGCAAATATTTGATAAACTTTAGAGAGCTTTGCAGCCATCTGGGCAATAGCGATAGATTCATCGCCGCTGACGTTTGCATCTATCTCATCAAGGATCAGAACACCCCGCGCCTCTTTAGTTTCATCAATGGCTGCTGCCATTAATGCTAAACGCACACGGTTGAACTCCCCTCCGCTCAACGTAGCTGTTTTTGAGCTGCCAAGCATGATATCTGCACGATCAATGCCTTTTTCATGCAACAAAGTATTCTCAAAAATAAATTCAACAGAAGGCAGCTTTAACATTTGCAAATAGGCATCTAAAACATTTTGAAGATTTTGCGCCTCTTTTTGGCGCGACGCTGAAATTTGATTTGCCACAATATTTAATTCAGAAAACTCTGTGATCAAAAAAGATTCCAGTGCGCCCTTGTCTTGTTCAATATTTTGATACCCCGCAAGTTCTTCTTTTTTTTGCTCCTTGTAGCTTAAGGCTTCCATGATGGAACCATAGCGGTTTTTAAGTGCATTAAAATCTCCCAGCCTGTCCAAAATCTCTTCTATATTAATCTCTTCAAGTTCGTCAGTCAATGCTTGAGCTTCTTCAAAATCAGCCCTCAACTGATTCATCGCTTCAGAAAAAACAGAGACATCTTTATCCAGCAAACGATACACTTCTTCAACGCTTGCCTCATAAGCAAAAAGTTCATTTGCATTTTGCAAAGCATCTTTGATCTTGTCTATGCGAGAAAGTTGCTGTTTGATTTTCATCAGCTCCTCTTCCTCGTCTACTTGAGGATTGATGCGTTCTATTTTTTCTATCTCGTATGTGGCAAACTCAATGAGTTCGGCAAGTTTTGCCTCATCCTCTTTAATTTTTTTAACTTGCTCTGCTTTACGTTTATAAAGTGCATAACGCTCTTGATACTCTTTGAGTAATTTTTTAAAAGCAGGATCCCTTGCCCCCAAACTGCTATCCATCAACTCCAAAAGTGCAGCCGATTCAAAACCCCCCTTGTCGCGTACGCTTAGATAGCTTACATAAGGTGAAAAAAGTTCACCCAATGCTTTTTTGGAGATATTTTGTCCGTCAAGATAAGACCGTACTTTATCTTTTTTAAGTGTTTTAAGCGTCACTTCCTCTTCAAGCTCATAAAGTTCACTTTGAAGTTTAACCGGTTTTTGAAGTGTGACTTCGCATAGTGACGCAATCCCTAGAGCGCCGTATCCGAAGCTTGAAAGTATTGAAGACATCAAAACAGATTTTCCTGCCCCGCTAGGTCCGGTCAAAACTACCAAACCTTGATCAAACTCTAGTTCTACTTCATCAAAACTGACAAGTTCGCGCAGATATAATCTCTTGATCAACTTTTATCTCCCCACAAGAGTTTTTCACGAAGCACACCAAAATAACTTCTCTCTTTTCTGTGCAAAAGCTTGGCTCCTATCTTTGCCCCCTCAACAACCAAAACATCACCCGGCTGCATCTCATAGTCATCCTGCCCGTCTATCATTGCAACCACCCTGTCCTCTGCGGAGGTAAGCTCAATGGTAAAATCTGCCGGCACGACCAGCGGCCTTTGACGCAAAGAGTGGGCGCAAATAGGTGTCATAATAAACGCTTTGGTTAAGGGATACATTACAGGCCCTCCTGCAGCAAGATTGTATGCAGTAGAGCCTGTGGGCGTAGAAATAATAAGCCCGTCTCCGCGGTAGGTATTAAACCAGCCCCCATCAATGGAAGCATCAATTTTAACCATTTTAGAGATCGTGGGGCGAGTGATGACAACATCATTGAAAGCGTAAAAATTTTTTATTCCTTTGGGAGTCCTAATGTAGCCTTCTATCATCATACGTTCGTCTATACGATAGTTTCCCTGCTGCATTTTTATTAAAAAATCATCTACTTCATCGATCGTGATATCGGCCAAGAAACCCAAATGGCCTGCATTAATCCCCATAACCGGCTTATGATATCCATAACTGCGGCGAACCAAAGAAAGCAGCGTCCCGTCTCCGCCCAAAGAGACTAAAAAATCTGCTTTCTCACAAATGGTTTCAAAAGGAAGTCCTTTTATGCCTATCATTTTTGCTGACCGCTCTGCGATCAATACTTCAATTCCTCTTGCTTCAAATTGTTTTTTTATCTGTTCATAGAGGGGTTTTATCTCCGGTGTATTGGGCTTAAGCACAAACCCGGCAGTTTTTATCTGTTCTAATGGTTTCAAGATATCCTGCTCCATGCACTTTATTTAATTGTTGCTAGTAGCGTAGCATAAATGTACTTTAAAATTTGTTTTTCCATTCCTTGCATAATAATCACACCCAAAAGGGATCTGAATTTGTATCTAAACAACTATTCGATATAATCGCATCAAACTTAAGTTAGAGGATTTTTCGTGAGAACACATTATTGTGCCCAGATTAATGAACAACATAATGGTGAGATAGTCACCGTGGCTGGCTGGGTTTCTAGCCGCAGAGACCATGGCGGGGTTATATTTATCGACCTTCGCGACAAAGACGAAGTGCTTCAGCTTGTCTGTGACCCTGCGGACAATGCTGCAGCCCATAAAATTGCTGAAGATGTCAGGGACCAATTTGTACTTATCGCTACAGGCACGATAAGACCCCGGGGAGAAGGATTGGAAAATCCAAATCTCAAAACGGGCAAAATCGAAATGGTTGTCGACAAGCTAGTGATTGAAAACCGCTCAAAACCGATGCCTTTTGAAATCGGCGATGAAAAAGTAAATGAAGAAATTCGCCTTAAGCATCGCTACCTTGAACTAAGAAGCCAGCGATCATACAATATTTTCAAACTCAGATCCAAAGCAACAATTGCAGCAAGAAATGCGCTTGACGAGCTGGGATTTTTAGAAGTTGAAACCCCTATTCTCACCAAATCGACTCCGGAAGGAGCCAGAGACTATCTTGTGCCAAGTCGTGTACATCATGGCGAGTTTTATGCTCTTCCGCAGTCTCCGCAGCTTTTTAAACAACTTTTAATGGTGAGCGGTTTTGACAAATATTTTCAAATAGCAAAATGTTTTCGGGATGAAGATCTTCGTGCAGACAGGCAGCCTGAATTTACGCAGATAGATGTTGAAATGAGCTTCTGCGACCAAGAAGAGGTGATTCAAACTGCCGAAAAACTGATCTATAATGTTTTTACAAAGTGCGGCTTTAAAATCCCCAGTACTTTCAAACGCATGACTCACCATGACGCAATGGAAAAATACGGCTCAGACAAACCGGATATGCGTTATGGCTTGGCCATGGTCGATGTGATCGACATCTTTGAAAGATGCGACAATGAAATTTTTTCAAATATTGCCAAAACCCCAAAGAAAAACCGTATCAAAGCGCTCAAGGTGCCAAACGGAGACAATATTTTTTCAAAACGCCAAATGAAAAGTTTTGAGGACTATGTACGCAAATTCGGTGCACAGGGGCTTGGCTATTTTCAGATGAAAGAAGACGGGCTCAAAGGGCCTCTTGCCAAATTTTTCACTGATGCAGACCTCCAGGCCATTATAGACAGATGCGAACTTGCAACAGGAGATGCGGTATTCTTCGGTGCAGGCGAGAAAAAACTCGTGCTTGACTATATGGGACGTTTTCGTATCTATCTTGCAGAAACGATGGAAATCATCCCCAAAGACACATTTGAATTCTTGTGGGTTGTCGACTTCCCTATGTTTGAAGTAGAAGACGGAAAAGTCAAAGCACTCCATCATCCTTTCACCCAACCAAAATCACTTGATTATGAAGATATCGAAGAGATAGAATCTATTGCTTATGATATTGTCCTTAACGGAACAGAACTGGGCGGAGGATCTATCCGTATCCATAAAGAGGCAATGCAATCAGAGATCTTCAAACTCTTAGGTATCAGCGAAGAAGAAGCGCAAGAAAAATTTGGCTTCTTACTTGATGCACTCAAATATGGTGCACCCCCGCATGGAGGGTTTGCACTCGGGCTTGACAGGCTCATCATGCTGATGGCAGGCACTGACAGCATCCGAGATGTCATCGCATTCCCTAAAACGCAAAGAGCACAATGTCTTCTTACGCAAGCACCAAGTGCCGTAGATAATGAACAACTTAAAGAGCTGGGCCTGAGAGCTAGGCAAACAGCAACTGTATAACAGTGCTTATTGCCTGACTTTCGAAAAAGTATGCCGATGCGAATTTATTTTGTAAATCAAAATGACAGCATTTTATCAAAACGTTGCAGATCCTGAAGCAAATTCAGGATAACAAGAGATACAATTTAACACAAAGGATAACATCATGAAAAAATTATTTCTTATTATAGGCGCTCCGGGGTCAGGAAAAACAACGGATGCAAGCCTCATTGCCAAAAAACATGCCGACAAGATCGTACACTATTCAACAGGTGATATGCTCAGAGAAGAAGTGGCTAGCGGAAGCGAACTCGGCAAAACTATTGAAAGCTTTATTTCCAAAGGTGCTTTGGTGCCGCTCAACATTATTATTGATACGATCATCTCAGCAATCAACAACGCACCGGTCAATGTGGTACTCATTGACGGATATCCAAGAAGTGTAGAGCAGATGACTGCACTGGACGAAATTCTTACCGGCAATCATGACATAGAACTTACTTCTGTCATAGAAGTAAGAGTAAGCGAAGAAGTTGCCAAAGAAAGAATCCTTGGGCGTGCTGCAGAAGCCGAAGTTGTAAGAAGCGATGACAG
>JAUPLS010000071.1 GCA_030836805.1 Campylobacterota bacterium
AAGAGGAGGTAAATGAGATCTTTACCTTTATTGTCAATACGGCTTTTGATAAACTTGCGGAAAATCTCTCCACACAAAAAGCCTTTGATATGAGCGATACAGAAGATCTTGCTACAGCAAGAGCAATTTACGAGCACGGCATCCAGCGTTATAGCGAAAACGACAAAAAAGGTGCCAAGGAGATTTTTTTGATTTTGCACCATACCATCGATCATCAGGCGCTAAAAGATGCAATGATGGTGCATACAGCTGCGGTAATGGCGGGACATAGTTTTGATGATTTTATTGAAAATCTTGTGGACGTAGATGCAGTGGATGTGCAGGATCCGCTCGCTTTTTTCATTCAAACTTTTACGCAACCCACAGATGTTTTGCTTGCAATGTTTGCAAAATATGTACAAAAAGCAAAAGAAGAGTTAAAAGTCTTGGCAAAGGATTGATTGTGAAAATTCATTTTATTGGGATTGGCGGCATTGGATTGTCGGCATTGGCAAAATTTTTGGCAAACGACGGGCATAAGATTTCCGGTTCAGACATAAAGCAAACAGAAATTACCAATGATTTGGCAACGAATTTCGATGCAAAGATTACAATACCCCATCATGAAGATGCAGTTGAAGGCGTAGAAAGGGTCATATATTCTGCCGCAGTGCGGCCCACCAACCCTGAATACCAAAAGGCCAAACTGCTTGGCATAGAGCTGCTTTCGCGCAAAGAGGCTTTAAAGTCTATCCTCGGGGAAAAAGAGGTATATGCTGTAGGGGGGGCACATGGAAAAAGTACGACTTCGGCAATGCTTGCCTCCCTTCTTCCTTGCACCAATGCATTGATTGGAGCCATAAGCAAGGAATTTGGCTCTAACGTGCGCCATTATGACAACAACAAAGTGGTATTTGAGGCTGATGAGAGCGATGAGAGCTTCCTTAATTCCAATCCGTATTTAGCAATAGTCACCAATGTGGAGCCTGAGCATATGGAATATTACGGATACGACGAAGAGCGTTTTTACAATGCGTATAAACATTTTCTCTCCTTGGCAAAGGTCCGTGTAGTTAATGCCGAAGATACGTTTCTTTCCTCTTTGGATACGGATGCAGTCAGGCTTTATCCTTCAAAAGACATTACCCACATAGAGTTTATTTTGGTCAATGGCGAACCTTATACCAAATTTGAACTTTTAAATCTGGGCGCCTTTGAGGTGCTTGGATTTGGTATGCATATCGCTACCGATGCGGCATTGGCTATTTTTGCTGCACTGCAGCTTGGCGAAAATATTGAAAATATCCGTTGCAACCTAAGGCACTATAAAGGAATTAAAAAACGTTTTGATATTGTGCAAAATAAAACTTCCTGTGTAGTGATAGATGATTATGGGCATCATCCTACGGAAATTAAAGCAACGATAGCTTCACTTAAAACCTATGCCAAGTTAAGAGAATTTAATAAGCTTCAGATTATTTGGCAACCGCATAAATACAGTCGGACAATGGACAATCTTCAAGGTTTTGTAGAGTGTTTTGAGGGGGCAGACGAATTGGTTATTCTTCCTATCTGGTCAGCAGGAGAGCTGGAGGTAGAGATAGATCTTAAGGGAGCCTTTTCCAAATACAATCTTACTATGGCAGACAAAATCACCAAAGAGGATGGTGTGGTAAAAGTTATCAAAGAGGGGCATGTGATCAAAGAGTATAGCGATGGACTCATTGCAGCCTTTGGAGCAGGAGATATTACCTATCAAATTCGTGGCGAAGCCTGATTTTGTTTATCCCTAGTGTTTTACATGCTATAATCCCAATAAAAAATCGAGGTGTATACTAGGTGACAGTGCAACAGCCGAGTGAAAAATCTATCATCCAAAAACTTGACCTTGACGGTTATATCCTCAGGTTCAAACAATTTTTTGCTAGAGAAAAATCAATTGTAATGATGGGAGACGTCAATCAGCATTATCGCTATATCAAATCCCTCTCTGCTGCACTGTTTCCTCCGCCATATAACGTACCGAACTTAGATAGAGAATTGGTTCGCATTAAAAAACAGGGTGTGCTTTCTTTGGATGAGATTTATGCTTTTGTAAAAATATTGTCTTATTTCAATACGCTTGCAGCCCTCGATTTGCCCGAACCGATTTTTTCGTGGATTAAAAATATTCAGATACCTCAAGAGATGCATGAGATTATCGGATATTTTACCGATGATGGGCAGATCAATGCGGAGTGCGATGCTGAACTTTTTGGTTTGGAAAGGGCTATCAAGCAAAACAAAATACAGATTAAAGAGACGCTCTATAAAATGGCCCACGCAAGTAAACTGTCACCCTATTTGGTGGATGCCCAAATTCATTTTAATGGCGGCGAAGAGACTCTTTTGGTTCGTGGAGGATTCAATAACGCGCTTAAAGCCACAGTGGTAGGCAGAAGTGCAGGAGGGTATTTTTATATCATTCCGCAGAGCATCTCTCATCTTAAAGAGAAAGAAGCAGCCCTTTTGAGCAGCAAAGAGGAGCTGATTTACCGTTATTGTAAAAAAATCTCTGCAACTTTTTTTACGTGGGAGCGTTTTATTTCTTTTGTAAATAAAGAATATGACAGGTTTGATCACTATC
>JAUPLS010000072.1 GCA_030836805.1 Campylobacterota bacterium
AATAATGAGCGCCAAGCAATTGGCAAGGGAGAAAATAAATGATTAGAATATTCTTTACTTTTTATATTTTATTCTTTACATCCTTGAGTGCGGGTTTAACGGATTTTAAAACTATTCAAGAAGCAAAAGAGGCGTATGAGGCAAAAGAGTACAGCAAGAGTGCGGCTTTATTTAATAGTTTGGACACCAAATCACCCCAGAAAGCATACGATATAGGCAATGCTTACTATAAGGCAAAAAAATATGACGAAGCGATAAAAGCATATGAGCAGGCACAAGGCATAGATGAGATTGCGAGACTGCATAATATCGGCAATAGCTATTTTCAGAAAAATGAACTAAAAAAAGCGATAGATTCTTATGAAAAAGCTTTAAAAATCAAAGAGGATGAAGATACGCGTTTTAATTTGGAACTGGCAAAAGAAAAAAAGAAACAACAAGAAAAAGAGCAGCAGCAAAACGGCCAAAAGAATAGAGATAAGCAAGAACAAGAGAAAAATGAACAGGAAAATCAACAAAATAAAGATCAAAATCAATCGCAGCAAAATGACCAAAACAACAAACAGCAAAACTTAGATAAAAACAAACAAGACGATCAACAAAAGCAAGGCCGGCAAAATAAAAATCAAGAGCAGAACAAACAAGACGATCAACAAAATAAAGATAAAAATCAACAAAACCAGCAAGAGGAAACCCAAAAAAAAGAGGATGCTTCCGGGGCAGGCCAAAAACAACAAGAAAACAATAAACAAGAAGAAGGCTCTTCTGCAAAAACCCAAGCTTTGATACCTCAAAGCCGAGAAGAAAAGCTTAGGGCAGAAGAACTCAAAAGACTGCTTAAGAAAACAGGAGAACAAAAAATGCCTACCTTGATGTATCAGATGGACAATCAAAAGACACAAAGGAGTGAAGATGCAAAACCTTGGTAAAATCATCATATGCATTGCCGCTGTGTTTCAGTTTGCATGGAGTGCAAGTGTAGAAGCAGCAGTTTCGGGCACCCAGGTAGTGCAGGGTAATCCCGTGCAGCTGCAAATAACTGCGATAGGAGACCGGGTCACGTTTCCTGATATCCAAGAGATAGGGGATGTGCCTGTTTTGGGACAATCAAGATCTAGCAGTATTTCGATTACCTCGATTAACGGAAAAAGCAGCCGACAAAATCGCACAACATTGCTGTTGCACTTTATTCCCGAACAAAATATGACCATTCCTTCTTATGCTGTTGCTATAGACGGCACAACCCATCAGACGAAACCGATCAAGATCGCAGTGGTCCGCTCAGCAGCACCCAAAATGCAAAAAAATACAAAATTTTCACTCCAAATGCTTGCTGAGAAAAGCGAAGTAACGGCGGGAGAATCGTTTGTTGCAACGGTTTATTTTTTGTTTGCAGACGGATTGAGACTGGTTGACAACCCTGAATATAAAAAACCAGACTTTGAAGGTTTTTTTGTCAAAGAGGTACAAGAACCAAAAACATACAGAAAAGACAACCAAAACGTACAAGAGCTTCGTTATATTTTGACCGCAAAACAAGAAGGCAACTACACGATAGGTCCGGCCCAGGTAAATATTCCAGAGCAAGACAATAGCACAAAAGATCCTTTTGGAATGTTCATGAATGCAGAGTGGACACAAGTGGCTTCAAATACACTCTCTATCAAAGTGATACCTGCACCGCAACCAAGCGATCTGATAGGAGCATTCACTTTACAAAGCAGTGTGGATACTCAAGAAGCGAAAGCAAATAAACCTGTCAATCTTACGATAAAAATAGAAGGTGAAGGAAGTCTTGAGGCCTTTGAAATGCTGCCCTATGATATTGATGATGTTACTGTATATAGTGATGATGCCAAAATACAGACCGATGTATTAAGCGACAGTGTAAAGAGTGTTTATACCAAAAGTTTTGCCTTTATCGGGGACCATGATTTCGTTATACCTTCTCGTGAGTTTTCCGTATATAATCCAAAAACAAAACGCTTGGAAAAGCTGCGGATACCTTCTCATGAGATTAAAGTCAAAGGCGCCAAACCGTTGGAATCAACAAAGAAAAGCATTGCTTTGCATTCTGTAGCACAAAAAGAGAACAAAGAAGAGCCCGTTGGGGATAAACTTCAGGCTAAAAATAAAGACAAAAAGGAATTGATTATTGCTTGGTGGATGCCAATTGTCACTTTTATCTTTGGGCTGGCAGTCATGTATGTGCCCTTGAGAGGATTGCCAAAATGGAAGTATGCCGCCGGCAAAAATAGCCTCAAAACTTCTGAGGCACTAAAAATACTTTATCCGCATATAAGTAAATCCGCTGAAATTGAAGAGATGGTCCGCAAGCTGTACGCAAGAAAAAATGGAGACAAAAGCATCCAAATAGATAAAAAAATACTCAAAAAAATGGTAGAACGGTTTAGTTAGGCAGTTTAAAAGAGAAAAGAGATGCCTTAGCCCAAAATATGATGAAGTTTGTTGGCCTCCTGCATCCATCTGTTGAGAGTGCCCCATTCTTCATTTTCGACCATCGTACGGCATTTATCCAACTCTGTTTCAAATGCCTCAATGGCCTGCAGTAGATTGGTTTTGTTTTGTCTAAAGATATCTTCCCACATGGTTGGAGAAGATTTGGCAATGCGGCTCATATCCCTAAAGCCTCCGCCTGCAAGGGCAATAATGTTGTTTCTGTCCTCTTGTTGCATCACACTGTTTGCTAGAGAAAAACTTAATGCGTGGGGCATATGGGAAATAAATGCCGCATGTCTGTCATGCTCTTTGGAACCCATAAAAACAAGCTTCATTCCTATTTGTTTAAACAGCCTTTTGGCTACTTCTTGTTGGTGGGCACCACTCATTTCCATATCGCACAGAACAACAACCTTATCAGTATAGAGGCCTTCTGTGGCAGCAGCGGGCCCAAATTTTTCAGTGCCTGTCATGGGATGTGCCGCTACAAAATTTTTGCGCAAATGAGAAGGAATAGCACTTGAGATCTTCTCTTTGGTGCTTCCAAGGTCAATCACTGTACAGGCCTCGTCCAAACCTTTTATCTGCTGTGCTACGGCGATAATGCTATCTACGGGAATCGTCAAAAAGACAACATCACAAGCGGTAACCTCTTCTATGGTATCCACAACACTATCGGCCAAATGTAAATCTATGGCTTGGGCTGCGTGAGAAGGATTGTGATCAAGTCCGACAATTTTCAAATGAGGTGAAATTTTTTTAAGTGCAAGGCCCAGGGAGCCTCCCATCAAACCAAGACCGACAATGCCAATAGTTTTTTCCCTCATGCGACTCCTTTTTGATGTGGTGGAAATTATAGCATGATTTTATGAACCTCTTATTGAAAAAAAGATAAACTATTAGACAAAATACATACATTACTAAAGGTTGACAATGAAGATGAAAAAAATTGTTTTTTCGTGGATATTGATGGGATCACTGCTTTTGGCACAAAAAGTGACACAGATCAAATTTGAAGGTCTTTCCCATCTTTCCCCGAGTGTAGCGATGGAGATTGCCGATATCCATGTGGGCGATGAAATGAGCGCGATAAAGATTAACGAATCAATTAAAAACTTTTTTTCGCAAGGTTATTTCAAAGATGTGTGGGTAGACCAAAACGGCGGTGTACTTGTGTATCATTTTAAAGAAAAATTAGCCATTGCCAATCTGGAAATAAAAGGTTACGGCAGCGGCGATGATGCAGATAAACTCTCGCAGAGTATTGGACTCAAAAAAGGTGATCTTTACGATGAGACACGTGTTAAAAAAGCAAAACAGGAAATTATCTCAAAACTTGAAAGCGAGGGCTATTATGATACTGTCGTTGAGGTGACAACCTCATCTGTGGGTGAAAGCAGCGTATCGGTGGTATTTGATGTCAACAAGGGCGAAAAAATAAAAATCAAAAAAATGAATTTTGTGGGAGCTTCAGAGGTAGATCAAAACGATCTTGAATTGCCTCTTGCAAACAAAGAAGAAGATTTTCTCGGTTGGATGCCTTGGAGAAATGACGGTGTGGCAAAAGTCGATCAGCTTGAGTATGATGCTTTTAGAGTTAAAGATGTTTATATGAAGCATGGATATTTGGATGCCTATGTCAGTAAGCCTTTAATGCGTGTGGATTTTGGTTCGTACAATGCAAAAGTAGATTATAAGGTTGCCGAAGGCGCACAATATCGGGTAGGCAAGATCAGCGTAGCACAAGAGGTTGAAGGGCTTGAAAGCGAAGAGCTTTTGGATAATCTTACGCTCAAAGAAGGTAAGATCTTTAATATAGAGCGAATGAGAAAGGATATGAAGTATTTAGAGGAAGCTGTAGGAAATCTTGGATATGCGTATGCCAAAGTTTCTCCGCAGATGAATAAGAATGCCGAAGAAAAGACTATCAATCTTCAGTATGTAATTCAGCCGGGTGAGAAAGTAACCATCAATGATGTGCTAATCTCAGGGAATGACAGCACAAAAGACAGGGTTATCCGGAGGTATATTTATCTTGCGCCGGGGGATCTTTACAATGCCGAAGATTTAAAAGATTCTAAAAATGCATTAGGAAGAACAGGATTTTTTGAAAGCGTAGAGATCGAAAATCAAAGAGTTTCTGAAGACAAAATCAATCTTCTTGTTAAAGTCAAAGAGACCGCAACAGGCACTATCTCAGCAGGCGGGGGATATGGAAGTTATGAAGGTTTGATGTTTAACACAAGTGTGTCGGATAGAAATATTTTTGGATCAGGTATCGATGCTAGCGCAGGATTTGAAATCTCAAAAATCTCTACGAGTTACAACCTCTCTTTTACCAACCCAAAAATTTGGGACAGCCAATACAGCTTGGGGCTCAATCTTTATAAGAAAGATTATGAATATATCGACTATACGCAAGACCAGGTTGGCGGAACATTGATGCTCGGACGGC
>JAUPLS010000073.1 GCA_030836805.1 Campylobacterota bacterium
CTTTTGAGCAGCAAAGAGGAGCTGATTTACCGTTATTGTAAAAAAATCTCTGCAACTTTTTTTACGTGGGAGCGTTTTATTTCTTTTGTAAATAAAGAATATGACAGGTTTGATCACTATCAGGCACGCGTGAGTTTTGCGAGAGCCAATGAGTATGAGTTTATCCTTCCCGGCAAAGAAAAACGTATCAAACTACAAGATTTTGCGCATCCTGCCATTGACAATCCTGTGCCTATTACAATGGATCTGAATAAAAAAATCATGCTGGTCACCGGAGTGAATGCCGGAGGCAAAACCATGCTGCTTAAATCTATGCTGAGTGCAGTATATATGAGTAAATATCTTTTGCCTTTTAGGTGTGATGCCTCCAGAACCGAAGTAGGGCATTATAAGAGTATTGAGGCTGTCATCGATGATCCTCAATCTGTCAAAAACGACATTTCTACTTTTGCAGGCCGCATGGTGGAATTTGCCAAACTTTTTACGAAAGAAGATGCGATAGTGGGCGTTGATGAGATTGAGCTTGGAACAGACAGTGATGAAGCTGCCAGCTTATTTCGTGTCATGCTTGATGAGCTCCGAAAGAGAGGCATTACCTTCATTGTTACGACACATCATAAGCGTCTGGCTTCTTTGATGGCAAGCGATAACGAGGTGGAGCTGATCGCTGCACTTTATGATGAAGCCATGCGTAAACCTACCTATACTTTTTTGCAAGGGAGCATAGGAAAGAGTTATGCTTTTGAGACAGCAGAGCGTTACGGTATTCCGCCTTCTATCGTTGCCAAAGCCAAAGAGGTCTATGGGGAGGATAAAGAAAATCTTAATGAGCTGATCGAAAAATCCACCTCTCTTGAGCGGGAGATGCGCACTAAAATTTCCGGCATAGACGAAAAACTTGCAGCCATCGAAAAACAAAAACAAAAACTCCAAGAAGAAGAGGCTAGGCTCCAAGAGAGTCACAGAAAAACGATTGCTGCTTTAGAAAATCGCTACAATGCAGCAACAAAAAAAGCCCAAGAAGCACTTAAAGCCAAAGAATCTACCGAAGGCCGAAGGCTCCTCAACGAGGCATATCAGTGTAAAACGTTTAAATCCAAAGAGGAAAAGCCAGAAGCCCGGGAGCCTCTCAAGGAGGGGGATAAAGTCAAGTATCGTTCCCATAAAGCGCAACTTCTCGCGGTCCGAGGCAATGATGCAACGATTCTTGTGGATGGTTTAAAAATGAGAGTGCCGCTTAACCAGATTAAGAAATCAGAAGAAAATCTGCAAGCCAAAGCGGTACCAAAAGCTAAAAAAACAGATATCTCTATTCAAAGATCAGGGGCTGGGGTGTCGATAAAAGTGTTGGGAATGTACGCCGATGAGGCCATAGAGAAGGTAGATAAATTTCTTTCGGATGCCTTGGTAAATGGATTAAGCGAGGTGCAGATCATTCATGGTACGGGGAGCGGCGTCCTAGCCAAACTTATCACGGAGTATTTAAAAAATCATCCCAAGATAGAAAAATTTTATCGTATGCCCGGAAATTTGGGAATCACGATCGTTGAATTGTAGGGTACAGCTTATTCTGTGTTGATTTTTTATTCTGGAAGGCCTTTTTATTATATGATTGCGAATTTATTAAGCAGGAGAAAGCGTACATGCCCGAATTGAATATAGGCGGTTTTATACTTAAGCCTTTTGGCCTTGAGGTAAAAGCTATAATGCAAAATTATCTTAAAGAACTCAAGGTGGACGGCAGTGACTATACTTTTGCTGCAAATTTTATTTGGTTTTCAAGTGCAAGCGGTTTTTATGCGATCATAGAGGATACATTTTGTCTTTTCAGTATGACAGGAAGCGAGCTTACGATGCCCTTGCCGCCCTTGGGAGAAAAGAAAAATGTCCATAAAGCAATCATTAACTGTTTTGGGATTATGAATAAAAATAATACTTCACGGTATTGCTCCAAAATAGAGTATATAGACGAGACAATGCTGGAAGATTTTGTTGATCATCTTGAAGAGGGAACCCTTATCTTTGAGATGCTGCAAGATTTCATTATCGAAAAAAAACTTGTCGATTATATTTATCAAGCAGACGATCTCATTGAGCTTAAGGGCAATTCCTATCATACGAAGCGAAATGAAATTAATAAATTTAAAAAAGCCTATCCCGGCCATGAGATTAAAATCTTCGATCCGGCTATGCATGGCAAAGAAATTGTCGATCTTTTCAATAAATGGGTAGCCGATCGTATTAAATATATGCCCAAAGAGGAAGCAGATATTTTTTTAGAAGGGATTTATCTCGAAAGACAAGCAATCAAAAGAATGTTACAATATTATAAAGAGTTGGATCTTATTGGGATTGTGCTTTATATAGATGGAGAATGCAAAGGTTTTAGTGTGGGAGAAAAAATTAACGATACTACCGCAAGCGTCATCATTGAAAAAACTGATTTTGAAGTATTGGGGTGTGCCCAGTTTATTTTTAGAGAATTTTCAAAAATTCTCAAAGAGAGGTTTGGCATCGCCTATATCAATGTGGGAGATGATATGGGATTTGAAAATCTCAAAAAAGTTAAAATGTCCTATCGGCCCTATCGCTTACTTCCCAAATATACACTTTATCAAAAATGATGATCCAAAAAGCAATCACCAAAGATGCTAAAGCTCTTTACACTTTAGAGCAAGAGGTTTTCCCCTCTTTCAATTATCCTCTTCCATTGCGTTCATTTTATTATCATATCCAAAAAAATCTATTGTTAAAAGCGGTGGATGATGGCAAAATAGTAGGATATATACTGGCGTTTGGAATCAAAAAAACGCTTAAAATTCATTCCCTTGCCGTTATAAAAGAGTACAGGGGCCAACATCTTGCTTTGAAGCTTATTGAAAATGTTTTGGATGTATATGATGGTAAGAAATATAATCAAATGGCACTGGAGGTGCGTTCGGATAATATCTTTGCAATCAAACTATATCAGAAGTCAGGATTCATTATCAAAAAAGAGTTGCCCTTATTTTACGGAGAGGGAAGTAGTGCGTATTATATGATCAGGCCAAACATATCAGTATGAAACCCTATGTATAACTAACCTTTAATCCCATTTTGATATAATAATCTAATTTTAATTTTACGGAGCATGCTGTGAGTATTTCAGAGAGTATAGGTCAGGCTAAAAAAGAATTAAGCAGTGACGAGCAGGTACTTGTTTCTGCCTTTAAATTGGAAAGAGTATATAAAAAATATAAAAAAATCATTTGGGGTGTGTTGATCGCGCTTTTAGTTTTTTTTATAGGCAATGCTGTGATAAATGCCATGAATGAAGCAACACTTCAAAAAGCAAATGAAGCATTTTTGGTATTGCAAGTTAATCCTGAAGATGCTCAAGCGCTTCAAATACTTAAAGACAGCAATCCAACTCTTTTTGAACTTTTTTCTTTTGCCCAGGCTGTAAAGAAAAATGATGCAAACGCTTTGGTGCCGTTGTCTCAAAGCAAAAATGAAGTGATAGCCGATTCAAGCAAGTATGTGCAAAAAGTATTGGCAAACGAAAGTGCAGATTCGGTATTATACAAAGAGATGGCCGTATTGCAATCCGCTTATCTTGCAATTAAGGCGGGGGATACAAAACAAGCCAGAACACAATTGGAAAGTATTGATGAACGTTCTTCAGTCGGACTATTTGCATCACTCCTTAAACATTCTATCATAAAGGTAAAATAATGAAAAAAGTATCACTTGTTGCACTGTCGTTGTTGGCAGCACTCTTTTTTTCCGGATGCACAAGCAAACAGTATTTTGAACCTAAAGAAACTTTTTCTGCCTCGGGTGTTTCACATTCATTTGGAAGCAATATCGTTGATCTGAGTCGCGATGGCGCCACACTCAAAAATGGTCAGTATATCGGAAAGCAAGGTATCAGCAGCATTGGTTTGGGAGAAAATTATCGATATTTAAGCGAAAATGCTTCTTATGTTTTGGCAGCAAATCCTGAAGGCATATTAAAAGTTATCGATAAAAAGACCAAAGAGGCAGTACGTGCGATAGCACTCCATGTTCCTGTAGTCTCTGCAGGAATTCAAAATGATGTGATTGCTTATGTCTTAAATAATAATACATTCGGTATTTATGAGATATCTAACAATAAAAAAGTCTTTGAAAGCCGTTCTGAAGAGACGTTTGCTATAGACACAAGGGCCGCAACCCCTATGTTTATAGACAATCTTGCTGTTATGCCTATGCTTGATGGTAAATTGATCATTGTTAGTCCTGCGGACCCCGAAAATGCAAAAGTTGTTTATATCAGTAGTGCCAAAGCATTTAACAATGTTATGTATCTTTCCCGTATGAACAATACTATGGTGTCTGCTACACCAAAAACATTTATCACATTGGGTGCAGAAGGCAAAAATGAGTATCGTGCCAATATTTCAGAGGTAAGTATTGACAAGGGCTATATTTATCTTTTCACCAAAGAAGGTGAAATCAAAAAATTCAATACAAACCTAGAAGAAGTTGCACACAATAAATTTAAGTTTGCACATTTTTCAGCTTCTGCGGCCTTTGATGGCAAGGTATATGCTTTAGATCAACAGGGTTCGCTGATCGTACTCTCCGATGATCTGAAAAAATATAAGATTTATGATCTTGGAAGCGTGGAGGATCCTGCCTTTATCACAGATAAAAAACTTTACAAAGATGGTGATATGGTTGAACTTTCTAAATTGAGTTATAAGTGATATTATTTTTTGGCCCACTTTTAAAGTGTGCCAAAAATGTTTTGAAATATCAGCAGGCGAAGGATGAGTGATTTACTTGTAGCGTTTGAAGAATATCTTAGTGTGACAAAAGCACTTGATATGCTTACGGTCTCCTCTTATCTTGGCGATCTTAGGCAGCTTGAAGAGAAGACACAAAAATCCCTTACAGCCTTGGATACCTCAGATGTTTTAAAATTTTTAGCCACATTTGAAAATAAACGCACCCTCAATCGTAAACTTTCAGCCATCAACACCTTTTTTTACTTTTGCCATCTTCAAAATTTTTCATATGAAACCATCAAGATTCCTATGGCAAAAATATCCCAAAACCTTCCCAAGTATTTACATCATGAGGAGATACTAGAAGCAGTCGAGCGCATAGACAGAAGCACATGTGCGGGATTAAGAGACTATGCATTAATTCTTTTTTTATATGCAAGCGGTTGTCGTATTTCTGAGGCATTAAGTGTGCAGCGAAGTGATATCGTTGAAGGCTGGCTGAAAATACGGTTTGCCAAAGGAGAGAAGGAGCGCATGGTTCCTTTGGCGCCGATTGCTTTGAATGCTTTGGAGGCCTATATTCAGGCACAGCATTTAAACAGCAGCTATATTTGGTTAAACTATAAATCGGAACAATTGAGTCGCATCTCGGCTTTTAAAATTGTAAAAAAATATTTGGGAGTATCTCCGCATGTCCTGCGCCATTCTTTTGCCACGTCTCTTATTATTGGGGGTGCAGATTTGCGTGTGGTGCAAGAGTTGCTTGGGCATAGCTCACTGGAGACAACACAAATTTATACACATATTCAAAAACAAAATCTCGCCGATACCATGCGAAGCTATCATCCTCTTGCGTAATTTTGGTATGATAAAAAAATGAAAACAATCGTTGATTATCTGCAAAAGAAGAATATGATCTTTAAATCATTTAAAGAGATCAGTCCAAAAGTGCTAAATTCGCGCAAACAAATAAGTATCTATTTGGGCGTGGATTTAAAAGCTTACTATACTTTAGTGATGCGTTTGGAGAAAAAAAGCCGAGTAGTCAAAAAAGAGATTCAGACGTTAATCTCTTTACATGAACAGCTTGAAAACCATCTTGGCAGCAAGGTGACCAAAAAAAATATCCTCATCAAAGCGCCTTTGTGTTCAAAAGCGAAAGCCTTGCTCGAGGAGAGTGGCTGGAAGGTTTGGCAAGAAAATGTATAAATATAAGGAGAAAATATTTTTAGCAGATATTGGAAATAGCTATTTTCATATCTATGATGGCAAAACGGTAGTGCATCTATCCCATGAAGAAGCTATAACAAAATACTATCAAGAAAATCTTTATTATATTTGTGTAAAACATGCTTTGGACGCAAAAATAAACAGTATCCCGACATGGCATAATGTCTCTTTCAAGATGAAGCTTGCAGGGGCTTATGGTACAATGGGAGTAGATAGAAAAGCACTCTGCTTGAGTCATCAGGAGGGAATTTTTGTTGATGCGGGTTCAGCGATTACGGTAGATGTAGTTGAGGAAGGGAGATATAGGGGGGGGTTTATTCTGCCGGGACTTAAAGCGTATCTGCAGGCTTACAAATCTATCTCTGGTATTTTAGATATTCACTTAAACAACAAAGTCAGCCTGCAGGAACTCCCTCTAACAACTAAAGATGGGATAAGCTATGGTATAATCGCGTCAGTAAAAGCCCTCATAGATAAACATCGTCAAGATAAAACGCTTTATATAACAGGAGGCGACGGAAAATTGCTTTCTTCATTTTTCGAAAAAGCTGTTTTTGATGAGGCGTTGGTTTTTAAGGGGATGCAAAATGCACTGGGGTGCAATTAACAACAAACAACAAACAATTATAGTAATGCTTTTAAAGTGATACATCGATAGTATTTGTTTGGTTTACATAAGGACATGAGATGTTAACTATTGCGTTGCCAAAAGGCAGGATAGCCGAAGAGACATTGGAAATTTTTGCAGAGATTTTCGGCGGCGAATTTAAATTCGAAGGCAGAGAACTTATTCTTGAGAGAGGAGAATTCCGTTTTTTAAACGTACGCAACCAGGATGTGCCTACCTATGTCGAACATGGTGCCGCAGATATAGGGGTTGTGGGGCTTGATGTGATTGTCGAAAAAGAGTTGGACATCATTCAGCTTCTGGATATGCGTTTAGGCAAATGTAAAGTAGCAATAGGAATTAAAAACGAAGAAGAGCTTGATTGGTCGCGCCCTCATATAAAGGTGGCTACGAAGATGGAAAATATCACCAAAAATTATTTTGCGCAAAAAGCAGTGGGGGTAGAAGTAGTGAAACTTTATGGTTCTATCGAGCTTGCTCCTTTGGTTGGGCTCGCAGATGCCATTGTAGATGTTGTAGAGACCGGAAGCACGATGAGGGAAAATGGACTTAAAGTGGCAGAAGACATTATGGACTCTTCTGCACATCTTATTGCAAACAAAAACAGTTTTTATGCAAAGAAAAAAGAGATTTTTTCTTTATATGAGAAGATCAAAGAGGTAGTGAAAAGCCGTGGAGAATAGTGCTTCCTCTCTTGATCTCTATGCTAAAGTAGAGGACCTTTTGGGGGTCAAAGAGGTGGCACCTCGCCTTTATGCCCACTATCTTCTTTTTTTAAACAGTATTGAGTTTTGTTCGTTTTTGGATGTCGGCTGCGGATCGGGCGATTTTCTGCTTCAAATGCAAGAAGCCCTTGGTATTTTGGCGCCCAAAGGCATTGATCTTAGTCCCTTAATGATTCAAAAAAGTTCCATAAAAGGGATAGATGCGGTATGTATCGACCTTTGTGAGCTTGAAGGCGAGTATGATGTGATTACGGCCGTTTTTGATATGTTAAACTATTTAGATAAGCCGTCACTTAAGCGTTTTTTGAGCTGTGTCTATATGCATTTGAATGAAGGCGGTTTTTTTCTTTGTGATATTAATACGATGTACGGATTTGAACATGTCGCAGTTGGCTCTTACATCGTTGATGATGAGGATAGGTTTTTAGCCATAGACAGCGATTTTGAAGCAGACGAATATGTGGCCCAATTCACTCTTTTTGAAAAAGAGGATCAATATTTTAAAAAGTCCCAAGAGACAATAAAGCAGTACTATCATACGGTTGATGAGATTGCGAGGCTTAGCGGCCTAAAGTTGCTAAATAGTGATTTTGTTAATTTGTATGAGATGGACAGGCCAGATAAAAAATTTCTTGTATTTGAGAAAAAATAAGGGTTAAAATTTTAAATATATTTTCATGGAAGAGTCATCCGTCAAAAAGACGAATGACTCCGTAGAAAGTTTTTCTACTTGATCATATCAAGCGGAGACTCAACTACATTCTTTCTATCTACGATATAAGGAATAAGTGCTGTTTGTCTTGCTCTTTTGATGGCAATGGTAACCATTTCTTGATGGTGTTTACAGTTGCCTGTCAATCTTCTTGGCATGATTTTAAATCTTTCACTGAGTGAAAATTTAAGTTGTGCTATATCTTTATAGTCAATTAAATCTATTTTTGATTCGCAATATTTGCAAAATCTTTTTTTGAATTTTCTTCTTTCTTGCATGGTGTTCTCCTAAAACGGTATTTCATCTTCGCTGATGTCGATTTCTGGGATGTTGGATATAGATTCTTGTCTTTGAGCAGTTTGTGGTTTCGGTGTTGACGAAGTCGTTGGTGCAGCATAGAACTCTTCTGCCTCATTACTTTCGTATCCATTGCCGCCGTATCCGCTATTTGTCTGCGTATCGTCTTTGCCGCCTATCATTTGCAGGTTTTCTACGATCACGGAATGTTTGCTTCTTTTTGAACCGTCCTGTGCTGTCCATTGATCAAGCTTTAATCTTCCATCTACTAAAACTTTGCTTCCCTTATGCAGATACTGGTTGGCTATTTCGGCAGTTCTTCCAAAAAAAGTAAGATCAACAAAAGTAACTTCTTCTTTTTGTTCGCCTGTTTGTGCTTTGAATTTTCTACTGACCGCAATACCCGTGCTGCCGATAGCCGATCCACCTTGAGTGTACCTGATTTCTATATCTCTGGTAAGGTTTCCTGCTAAAATAACTTTGTTGTACATAAGGGTGCTCCTAAAGTGCGATTACGCTTCTTTTGCTTCTTCTTGAACTTTAGCTGCTTCTTCAACTCTTGTTGATTGGCTTGCACCTTTGTTTGCTGCTGCTACAAGTTTGTCAAATTGTGCAATTTCTCTTTGTTTAGTATATTTTACAGTTAAAAACTTAATGATGTCTTCGTTGTTTCTAAGATTTCTTTCAAGTTCTTGGATGACTGCTCCTGCTGCTTTAAAGTAAAGAACAGTGTAGTACCCTCTGTTGTTTTTTTCTACCGGATAAGCAAGTCTTCTCATACCCATATCTTGGACAGCTACAAGCTCGGCACCTTCTTTTTCAAGAACATCTTTTACTTTAGTGATTTGCGATGCAATCTCTTCTTCTGTAAGTGTAGGTTTAACTACAAACAGTGTTTCATAACAATTCATATGTTTCCTTTTGGTTTAGTAGCCCATCTTTTCACCCTTCGCGGATGTCCAAAAAAATGAGCAAGAATTTTGGAAAACGTATTTTATCATAAGAGAACTTAATATTTTATAAGTTCTTGTATATCTAGAAATAAGCGATTTCAGGAGAAACGATAAGTTTTTTGCAATCCATAGGGGTTTTGTCCGAAGGCTTTTTGCGGCCTGTTTTGGCAAAGCCTTACAAAAATCCCTGCAGCTTGATCAGCATACTGTAAAGCAATCCTTCTTTTTGGGAAGCCGATGCTTTTTTCATCATGATCTCGCTTTCTAAGAGATGCTCAAATATCTTTAAAAGAACGGGGGATTTGACACGCAAGGCCAGCTGGGCTTTTTGTTCTTCGATAGGCTTAGGAAGTTTATAGCCCAATATTTCTGCCGAGTCGACGGTGCCGTGAAGTTTGATATAGGCATGAAACAGAAAAATCTGGTTGACAAAGTACTGTGTCGCACGCAGGATAGCAAACTCATCTTCTCCCAGTTCAAGCAGTTTGGTGATCGTAGCCGTGATGGGTTTTTTGTTAAAGAGGTCAATGAGCAGCTCCTCGATCGCCAAGGGTGCAGTCGAGTAGACCAGCCTGTCGATATCCTTGCTGGTCACTTTGGTGTCCAAAATAGCAAGTTTTTCCAGCTCATTGGCACAGAGCGCAAGGTTGTTATGTAGCAATGCCATGAGATGCTGCAGGGCATAGGCATCGATATCCATACCCAGTTCGCGCGCCTTTTGTTCCAGCACAGCCATGCCTTCGCGCAGGTTCGCGGCGAAAAGGCGCACCCACACACCGCCGGTTTTGTCGCCGAAAGAGCTTTGCAGGGTTTTGGCGTCTTTATCCGGGCCGCTGAATGCATAGAGGAAATAGTTATCGCCGCTTTTGTTTGCAAGCTCTACGAGCATATCCAGTTCTTTTTTGGGTATTTTTTTGTCATGCCTGACAATGACGAGATTGGTCCCGCCAAAAAGGGAGGTTTGAGAAAGAAATGCCTTTGCCTGCTCAAAATCCCACTCGTCAAAATAGAGTGCAAGCCTACTCTCTCTCGCATCGAGCTTTTGGATGTAAAAGTCCACATAACGGTCTATGGCATAGTCGTTTTCTCCGTAAAAGAGTACGGCTTTTGGCAGTGAGGTTTTGAGTTTTTGGTCAAATTCTTTTTGGTACATCCGGCTGCTTTTGTGAATTTATTTGATAGTGACAGTGTAGCATATCTAAAGTATGACTCTCTTTTGGTTATAATAATACAAATCCAAAAGCAGAGCGGTGTATGTTGTTTCAAAAATCGGTTTTAAAGAGTATGGTTCAGGATGAACGTCTTGTAGCTTCAAGATGGGCATCTTTTCAAGATTTTTTAGCAAAAGCAGAGGCTATCAAGAGTTTTAAAGAAGAGATATATCAAGACGGATTTTTGCATGATGTATTTGAAAACTGCTTAGGCTATACGCTTAAAACAACCAATCCAAGTAATTACAACTTAGAGCGGGAACAAAAAAATGAAACCGACGGCAAAAAAGCCGATGGAGTAATCGTTATCAATGGTGAGATTATCGGGATCGTAGAGCTAAAAGATCAAAAGACAAAAAATCTCGATGCGGTAGAGTCTCAGGCGTTCAACTATCACGCCTCCCACTCCAACTCCAAATACATCATCATTTCCAACTTTGATGAGCTCCGTTTTTACATCGACAAAAAAACGGCGTATGAGAAATTCAACCTCTTTAATCTCTCGTATGAAGATTTTAAAACGCTTCATCTGCTCATCAGCTATGAGAGCATCAGGGATAATGTGCCGCTAAAACTCAAAGAGAAATCGACCAATTTCGAGCAGACCATCTCCAAAGAGCTGTACCGTGATTTCAGCCAGTTTCGCACCCATCTCTTTGAAAATATCATCAAAAATAACTATGAGAGCAGTGAGCAGATAGCAACGAGCAGTGAGCAGTTAACAGATACCTTGCGCCATCCTGCTATAAACACCGTTATTCCTGCGGAGGCAGGAATCCAGAGTGTGGATCCCCGTGTCAAGCACGAGGATGACAGATTGCCGGACAAACAAACCCTTCTTCGCCTCACCCAAAAGCTCTGTGACCGTATCATCTTTATCCTCTTTGCCGAAGATCGGGGATTGCTCCGC
>JAUPLS010000074.1 GCA_030836805.1 Campylobacterota bacterium
CCACTCGGTTAAGGTCTCTGTGTTTGTGGACGCGTATTATAGCACCGGATAAGATTCTTGTCAAGGGGTTTTTGATTTTTTTTGTGTTTTTTTTGGTTTTTTTTGGTTTGCTTACATTAAATATAGAAAAAGAGCTTAATCTAAGCCACACACAATATCTTTTTGAAAATATTGTCTAGGTGCTTTGTTTTCTACGCTATGAGCAAAGCGCAAAAAATAAAGATGCCGTTCCTCAAAGGGAGTATGGAAAAATAAATACTTTAAAGTATATGATGTAAAATTAAATAATAAAAAGCGAAATGAACGCAGAAAGATATTTGAAGGCATAAACTGAACGTCATGCCTCCAAACAAACAAAGTGATTTTGATTAGATTTTTTCAGCCATTTTGACATCATACAGAATATCGTCCATTGGATGTCTATACATCGGCATAGCCAATCTCTTCTCATCAAGGACATGGCCGATAAATCCGATCGATCTGCCAACAATGAAAAATGCATTAAGGGTGCCCGACTCAATGAACTCATTAATCTCTTCCTCACTATACCCTAGAGCTCTCCACATATCAACCATCAAAATACCGATTGTACCATCAACATTAAGAATCAGATTCTCTTTTTTTGATGTGGTCAACTGCTCGACTGTCAATGCATAATCAAGCAATGGTGTTGCAGGAAAATATTCATTGGCAAATTTTTTCAGTCCTTCCACTCTAAGATCAGGGTTTTTAAGAGATTTGATTCTGTGCCCGATTCCAGGAATTGGCACACCTTCATTTTTCATATAATTAAGAAACTCTGCAGGAGTCAACTTGTTATCGTCCGCATGCTTAAAGTATTTTGCCGCACCATCAATTGCACCGCCAAATCTTGGCCCAATAGTAAGAAGACCCGTTACCAGTGCCTCAACTACTGATTTGCCTGCGCGTGCCGTTACTTTTGCATTGTGGGCGCCCGATACTGCAGGCCCATGATCTGCCACTGTTTTAATGACTGTTTCAATAAATTCTGTTGCCCATTTTGGATATTGCTTTTTGAACCAAAGCAATGATACGACATCACCAATACCCTTACCTGTATCAGGTGTAGCCAACGAAGAGATAGGGAACCCAGCATACGTCGCCTCATCTCCCCTATCATCAGAAATTGTACAAATAAACTGTTTACTTTTTCTCACTTTGGGAACAATGTTTATCTGAGGCTCTACTATATCACTTATCACACCTTTTGCCTTTAAGTCACTATATACTTCAGCAATCTTTTTTGGCAAATCATTAAACGACTCAGGAACAAAGATTCCTGCTTGAGCCATCGCTTTGTTTTTTGCTTCTGCTGTTTCTGCTTCGGCATTTGCAGATGCGCCTGCATGACCAAACTGAACGCCGCTGTCATAGTACTTGGCTATCGTACCTATGCACCATGCGATAATAGGTTTAGTGATCTTTCCGGACTTAATTGCTTCAATCACTTTATACTCTTCGGTACCCCCCACTTCACCAAGAAGCAGCATATATTTTACTTCTGGATTTTCTTCCATTCTAAGAAGATTATCAATAAATACCGAGCCGACAAATCTGTCTCCCCCGATTGCAACACCCTCGGCAATACCGTCAGCATTGAGAGCAATAATATTTGAAAGCTCATTAAACAATCCGCCTGATCTGGTCACAAGCCCGCATGAACCTGCTCTATGAAGTTTGGAGCTTATAATATTTTCGATCGTGCCGCCAATATTTGCGATCTTAAATGCACCAGGAGCAATCGCTCCAACGGTAGCCGGCCCGATCACTGTAACATTTTTTGCTCTAGCAGTCGCATTCATCCCTCTTGCCAATCTTTCAGGAATGCCTTCTGCTGTGATCATAATAGTATTAAATCCGCCGATATTAAGCGCCTCCATTGTCACATCGTATGCTGTCCTGAATGATGCAAAATTCAATAAAACATCAGCCTGGGGATGTGCCGCCTTTGCTTCTGCTGTATTTCTATAAAGCGGAATCATAATCTCATCCGCTCCCCAAAAAAACTTCTCAAACTTGCTTCCGCTTGTAGGAGCAACGATCGCTGCAACTGAAGGAGTTTTTCTTTGGATAGTGTAATCATAGTCCAACATTCTTTGAATAGCAGTTGTGTTGTTATTCCAAAAAATTGCTTGTGTATCTTTAGTAAATAGTTGTGCCATCTTTTCTCCTTACCCTTCTACTGCCATTCTTACAATGTCAGTCACATGTGTTTCCGGTCCATAGACATCAATCCAAAGACCCAGTCTATCTGCTGCTTCTTTGATATCCTTGAGGCCTTTTTCATAATTTGGTCCACCTCTTCTTACATAAATTTTGACGCCAACCTCTTTCATTTTATCGGCATAATTTTCAAATGCCTGAATAATGCCTGTAAACGTTTTTGCCACATCTGTAAAGTTTGCGATCGCTCCTCCAATAATAAGTACTTTATTTCTGCCTTGGGCATCTTTTTGTCTTGTCATAAGGTCAAGTATCGTCTCGGCATAAAATTTAGTCTCACTTGTTGTTGGGCCGCCACTATATTCGCCATAGTTAGCCAAATCATCAATGCCTGCAAGGTCGGCAATTGTGTCAGCATAGACAACCGATGCGCCGCCGCCGGCAACCATTGTCCAAATACGTGCTTCTGGTTTAAGTATAGTAAGCTTGAGTGAAGCGCCGGATTTACTATCGGCATCTTCTATGGCAAGTACTTCTGGAGATTTTTCTTCCATACCAAATGATGTTGGAAACTCCACATTCCCCCATTGCTCTGCCATCATAAATCCGGCCGTATCATCAAGCTTGGCAACCATATCTAAAAGCTCAATCTTGTTTCCTTGGAGCACAAAGGGATTTATCTCAAGATATGCAAAGTTTAGCTCTCTATAGGCTTTAAAAAAACCGATTGCAAATTCAGCAAAAGCTGCTTTATCAGCATCAGCAACATCCGCAGGTATATTTGCTTTGATTCGTGCAGCTATCTCGTCCTCTGTGTCAGTGATTTTAAAAGCAACTTCTGTTACTTTTTCATCCCAGCCCTCTTCAACTTCCATTCCACCCTCGGCAGACATATAAAGCATATCGTCATCACCGACGCATGTAGCCGAAATATAATACTCTTCTTCTTGTGCATGTGGCGCAAACGGTTCAACAATAAAATGAGTAAGCATATCTACTTTTGGTTCGCCCGTTGGTATATCGCCATCAAATGAAAAATAAACTGCCTGCTTAGAGCTTGATTTTTCATCAATCCATTTTGCGGCTTTTTCCAAAGAAACGTCACCCGGCTTGGCATCTTTGAAAAGCACCAAACCATTTTTACCTCTTTTGCCAAAAAGCATATCTGGTTTAGCAACTAAAGCTTTCTCTTTTAACCATGTCTTTTCTTTTGCGACTTCTTTTAATTCTGATCCATTCTGAACCAAAACTGTTTCGTATGTATACGTAAAGTTTGGAAAGTATTTATCCCAATGCTTCGCCAAAATTGACTTAGCATCATATTCTCTAATCGCCTTTTGAGCCATCGAGTTCTCCTTTAATTTTGTTGTTCATAGTGTAACACCTGAAGGGTTTAACTTTAGAATAGATAATGCAAACCATAAGAAGAAAATAAAATATTGTGTATTTTAGAAACATAACAAAAGGATATTTTCTACTTTTTGCCACAAGAAGAAATGCCATAATATCTCAACTGGTAACCTTCTCTTTGTTGCTTTGAGTCATAGCAGTCCAACTTTTGTTTTTTTAATGTTTGAGCCAACCAATAAGGCTTATAGATACGATAGGCAAAATGCTTGCTTGGATCATCCATCATATAAAAAAGTGGCTTATGAAATATAATCAATAATACATTCACTATCAACATTGCCATCACGGCATAAAAACCTCGTCGATAATGTTTTTGAAATCGGGGTAAGCGCACGCGAATACTGTTATTATAGACATGAAGCATCAATACTACTGCGATCATGACATAGGGGGCAAAATCCGTGATAGATACCCGCTGCCTAAGAGAAAGCAGCAAAGAAAACGCTAATGCCGTAAACGAAACATACCATAGCAATGTTTTTTTCTCTCTAAGCAAAATCCGATACATGACATAAAAAAAATAAAGAAACAATAAAGGGGAAAAAACGGCCGCATAAAGCCCAAATATTTCCATAAAATGACCAGAAGGCCTTCCTCCTATTGCAATGCCTTTTGCCAAATAAAGGAACGCAACCAAAAATGAGGCAGACAAAACAGCAAGTCTTTTATCTTTATTCATTAAAGCATAAAGGAACAGCGCTACAAAAAAAATAATAGATGCCTGATGAATAAAAAAAAGTCCCAACATCAAGGGTATTAGTGCTACAAAATAGCCTTTTTCATGCCATAGCACAAAAAGTAACACGATGGGCAATACAATAATAGCACTATTTGCCAAACTCGTTGCCGTAAGAATACCTGGCAAACACATAAAAATAAATGTTGCCAGGTAGGCATCCTCTTTCTTGTTCAGATAGCGCTGGCTTATTTGATAAAAAAGTCCTAGACTTAACATTCCAAAAAAGATTGAAAACAACCTCAGGCCCAGAAAACCATCCACCGCTTTTTCGCCCCATTGCATAAGTGTAGTCGAAATCTCTTGTGGACCATAAAGTATTTTTGCCTCGTGCGGACTGATGGGTGTCGTAGAGGCAAGATAAAAAATAGCAACGATGTAAATAAAAAGTATAGACCAAAAATGCTGTTGCTTCATCAACCAAACTTAAAGTTTTAAAAAATTATTTAACATTTCATGGCCGTATTCACTCATGATGGATTCTGGATGAAACTGAACTCCATAGATAGGCTTGTCTTTAATTTGCAAAGACATAATTTCACCATCATCTTTACTGTGAGAGGTGGGAATAATGTTTCGAGGCAATGTCTCTTTTTTAACCGTAAGCGAATGGTAACGTGTTGCCCTAAATTCCTTAGGAAGATCTTTAAATATCGGTGTCTCTGCATCTATTTCAATCTGTGAGGTTTTACCATGCATCATATGTTTGGCACGCACTACTTCTCCACCAAATGCCTGCGCAATACTTTGATGCCCCAAACAAATACCGAAAATAGGTGTTGTGTCCGCAAACGCCTTGATCACATCAAGTGTCACGCCTGCATCATCCGGAGTGGAAGGGCCGGGGGAGAGAATAATTTTTTCAGGATGAAGCGCTTTTATCTCTTCGACGGTCATTTCATCATTACGGATAACTTTCAGATCTGCGCCAAGTTCTCTGCAGTACTGCACTATATTATAGGTAAAACTATCATAGTTATCTATCATCAATACCATTTAATCTCCTAGATCCGTGCACCAAAAAAAATCAATCCACGTTTTTGCTTCTTTTACGTACCAATTTGGTGCTATTTTAGCACTTTTTTTATAGAAAAGCGAAGCAGTGTAAAAATTTGTTTGGGGATAAGCTTCTTTTAGGATCTTCAGTGCTTCAATTAAAGTGTCACCGCTATCAACAATATCATCGACAATCAATACACTTTTGGCATCTTGCAGATCCGGGATATTAAATACCGTCACGCTTTGAAGTTTTTGCGTATCTTCGTATCCGATCGTATTGATTGCATATACTTTTCTGATATTATAATATTCCCCCAGCATATGAGCCATACTCAAGCCACCCCTTGCAATGGCCAAAATAGCATCAAAATCTTTATCTATTTTTTTGGTCAAGACATTTAGATCATTGCGAAAATCATCGTAACTATAATAAATTCTATGCATAGCTTTTTAACTCGTTATAAAGACTGTCTCGCTCGATCGGCATGAAGCCAGAATTCTTGATCAGTCCAATAAAATCTTCCAACTTCATGCCATGGCCGCTGGCTGCACCTGCGGCAGACTGAATGGACTCTTTTTCTATAGTACCATCAAGATCATCACAGCCAAACTCTTGCGCAATAAGGGCCAGATTGATGGAGGCTGATGCCCAGTAAGCTTTTATATGAGGAATATTATCAAGAAGAATTCGTGCGATCGCATAGGTTTTAAGTATCTCTTGTCCCGTAGGGAAATGAGTTACTTTTAAAAAATTGTTATCTCTTTGATAGACCAACGGGATAAAGGCATTAAATCCGCCTGTTTTATCTTGCAAATCGCGCAAACGCAACATATGGTCGATACGGTGTGCCCTTGTCTCCACATGCCCAAATAGCATTGTTGCATTACTCTGTCTTCCTCTTTCATGCCATTTTTGATGAATTTTAAGCCATTGATCGGATGTCACTTTGCCCTTGCAAAGATACTCTCTTACTTTTTCGTCAAAGATTTCTGCCCCACCCCCAGGCATAGAATCCACACCACTTTCTATCATCATATCAAGCACTTCATCGTAACTCAATCCATATTGTCTTGTCAAAAAATCTATTTCGGCTGCCGTCATCGCTTTAATATGAAGATCTGGATACAGAGTCTTAATTTTTCTAAAAGCACCCATATACCACTCTGGGCCATCATTGGGATTGTGCGCTGAGACGATATGTACTTCTTTAGCCCCGTTTGCATAAGAATTTTTAACAATATCAAGTATCTGTTCGTGAGACATAGTGTATTGATTTGGATTTTTGCGGCTTGCAGAGTATGCACAAAATTTACAAATATCTGCACATACATTGGTTGGATTAATATGGCGGTTGATATTAAAATAACTTTTTTTTCCATATTTTTCTTTGCGAATACTATCTGCAAGTTCACCTAAAGTGTAAAGGTCCAAACCATAAAGGGCTTCGCCCTCTTTCTGATTTAATCGTTCCTTGTTTTTTACTTTTTGTATCAAGTCCATAGTAAAAGTCCATAGTAGTTTTTGGGTATTATAGCAATAAAAGTTTAGGGGGGAACACAATGAATAGCCTAAAAGCTGAAATTGAGGATCTTATCTATACCAATGCGGCAGATTTTCAGATAGCAAAAGTGCTTAAAAAAGAGATCAACGCCTATCTTGATACACTTGAAGAAACCTTTATGACTTCGGGGGGTAAAGATTTTCTCGTCAAACACACCAAAAAGATAGACATGATTTTAAAAATCATCTACAAAGTGGCCCAAAGAGAGATGTTTGGTGATTATACTCCCATGAAAAATGCACTCCCGCTCTCTCTTGTTGCTCTTGGCAGCTACGGAAGAGAGCAGCTCTGTGTTCATTCTGACATTGACCTGATGATTGTCTACAAAGATATTCCGGGATACAACCTCAAAGAGATGATAGAAAAAATACTCTATATCCTTTGGGACACAGGTCTCAAATTGGGTCACAGGGTACACACCGTTGAAGAACTTTATCCTGTTTCAAAAACGGATATCACCATCAAAACAGCCTTGATTGAATCAAGATTTATTGAAGGGTCAAATTTTATTTGGATAGAAACACAAAATGCTATTCGTCAAATCCGCCACGACAACCCTCAGGTTTTTATAAAATTGAAATTTGAAGAACAAAAATATAAACACGAAAAGTTTCCTTTGACAATGGAGCCTAATCTCAAAGAGGGGATTGGCGGTTTTCGCGATGCAAACCTTGTTTTTTGGATAGGAAAAATACTTTACAATATCCATAGCATCAAAAATCTCCCCTCAAGTATCGTTGATGAAAACGACTATCGAGAATTTCGGATTGCTTTGGAATTTCTTTTTCGTGTGCGCTCTGCTCTCCATCTTGTTGCCCGTAAAAAAGAAGATACTTTGCGTTTGGATCTTATTCCTGATACAGCTCGTCTTCTAGGTTACAAAATGAGCAAAAGCGAACATATGAAATTTGCCAAAAAGGTAATAGAAAGTTTGCAAACGATCAGACTTTACAGCATCATTTGGCTCGAATCTCTCTCGCGTGACTATATTGCGGCCGACATCTACGGTCCTTGCATCTATCCTCAGGGAGAAAAAAGGGAACTGCATGCTCTTTTGAGACAACTTTGTGATCAAAAAGAAAAAACATTTGATGCCCATCCTACTTTTCTTGCACAACTCATCAAGGTCAATAAGCCCGCACGCCACAGCAAATCAATGCTCTTGGCCATCAAATATCTCTTCTTTCAGCCCTATAGCTACAATGCCTTAAAAATACTCTCTACTGCGAAACTTTTAGACTATGTCATACCGCCTCTCAAAAAAGTCATTGCTTTGCCTCAATTTGACGGCTATCACCAGTTTGCAGTGGAAATTCACTCTCTTGAGTGTGTATATCATTTAGAAAATATGAATGATATGTTTATTGCCAATCTGTTTCAAGCGCTCAGTGCCGAAGAAAAAGCTTTACTTAAACTGGTAACGCTGTTGCATGATGCAGGAAAAGGCCGCAAAAGAGATCATCACCAAGTGGGAGCTTCCCTGTTTAAAGCATTTGCCTGCAAGCTCGGTTTTGATTTGCAACTGATTGAAATGGGGGAAACATTGATCCTCTATCATACCTTGATGAGCAAAGTGGCTCAACGCGAAGATTTACATAATGAAAAAGTGATCTTAAGATTTGTTTCACATTTTAAAACCAAAACGCTTTTGGATATGATCTATATTTTAACCTATGCTGACATGAACGGAGTAGGAGAAGGAATCTACAACTCATTTAATGCAAAACTCATCAAAATGCTCTATCTCCAATCAATTAAATCTTTGGAGCATACCGAAATTATCGATGAAACAGCCAAGCGTATCAAAAAAGAGCAAACGCTGAAAAAGCATCCGGCTTTTCTCGCTTTAGGCAAACTTCAACAAAACAAAATTTTAATGATTCCTTCCAATCTGCTTTTTTTACGCTATCCACCCCAAAAAATACTTTCCATCTCCAAAAAAGCTTTTGAGGCCGCTTCTTATACTTACGAGATCCATAATGATGGCCATCTTACTCTTGAGATCGTTTGCGCCCACTCTTTCAATCTTAGTTATCTGCTGAGCAAACTTGCGCATCTTGATGTCGTCAATATGGATATCTGTAAACTTTTTGATGAATATAAGTATTTTAAAATTGATTTTGCCCTCAAAATAAACGAAGACGAAATAGTACTCATAAAAGAAATGATACATGATGCACTTTATGGTCAAAAACAAAATACGCTCCTGGTGCCTGTGATCAAAAAAAATGAAATCCAGATCGACTGTGACCATTCACAGATGTATGGCAGCATGTACCTGCACTGCAAAAACCAAAAAGGATTGCTTGCGTATATCCTCCATCTTTTTGATACACTCAACATTGAAATTGCAACTGCAAAAGTACACAGCCTCAAAAATAGCGTCAGAGACATGTTTCTCATCGAAAAAAATGGAAACTTTTGCCATAATATCGATATAATCATCGCAAAACTTACAAAAAAAGAATAAGAAAGAATTAATAGATGTGTGGAATTGTCGGATACCTAGGAAAAAAAGAAAAAAAAGAAATCCTGCTTGATGGCTTGCAAGAGCTTGAATACAGAGGCTATGATTCAGCGGGAATCGCTGTTATAGAAGGCAAAAAACTCAACAGCTTTAAGGCCGTTGGAAAACTCGAAAATCTTCGGGAAAAAACAAAAACTTTTCAAACAGAGGGCTTTGGCGTATCCATCGGACATACACGCTGGGCAACGCATGGAAAACCTACCGAACTCAATGCCCATCCGCACCTTGGAGCTTACAGCTATGTTGTGCATAACGGCATCATTGAAAACTACCAAAAACTCAAAAAAGAGTTGCAATCAGAAGGCGTAAACTTTCTAAGTCAAACCGACACGGAAACCATCGTACACCTTTTTGAAAAATATCACAAGCAGCTAAATGATCCTTTTGCTGCATTTGCACAAACCATCCAAAGGCTAGAAGGTGCCTATGCCACCCTTCTTGTCTCAGAATCGGCACCAGATACGATCTTCTTTGCCAAAAACGGCTCTCCGATGCTGATAGGTTTCGATGAAGATGAGATCTATTTTGCTTCCTCCGATACGCCTATCATAGGAAAAGCCAAAGAGGTTTATTATCTGGAAGACGGGGAATACGGCTATGCAAAATCAGGCACAGTTAAGCTCTACAATGGCGATGGCGAGAAAAACTTTATCACCCAGGTACTTTCTTCGGACAAAATACTCGCACAAAAAGAAGGCTATCGGTTCTTTATGGAAAAAGAGATCTACGAACAAAGCCGTGTGATGGGTGAAACGATGATGGGTCGGGTGCTTGATGATAGGATCGATTTTGAAGAGCTGGATGCAGCTTTTTTTGACGGGATCAATGCTGTAAAGATCTGTGCATGCGGCACCAGTTACCACTCTGCTCTTGCCGCGTCCTATCTTTTTGAGCGCATCTCAAAGATACGCTGCAATGTAGAGATCGCCTCAGAATTCAGATACAAAGATCCTCTTCTTACAAACGATACACTTTTTATTACCATTTCACAAAGCGGAGAAACCGCCGATACGCTTGAAGCGCTGAAAATGGCAAAAAGAGCGGGATTAAAAAGTTTAAGTATCTGCAACGTGGACAACTCTTCTATCGTCAGAGAGAGCGATGCTGCGATCCTGACAAGGGCAGGCATCGAAAAAGGGGTTGCCAGCACCAAAGCTTTTGCCACTCAAACGATGGTGCTGTGGATGCTTGCATTGTATATGGGTCAACACAAACAAACCGTTTCACAAGAAGTTCTGAGTACAGAGATGGCCGCCATGCTTCAAACCCCCAAAGCCCTTATCGTAACCGATGCACTGCATGAAAAGCTGCACAGGCTCTCCAAACGCTACCTGCATGGACACGGTTTCTTTTTTATCGGAAGGGACATCTTCTATCCCCTTGCACTCGAAGGAGCACTCAAGCTCAAAGAGATCAGCTACCTTCATGCGGAAGGATACCCTGCAGGAGAAATGAAACACGGTCCTATAGCTCTTGCTGACAGTGAGCTTTTTACGGTTGCACTGATGCCAAAAACAATGCATTATGATAAGATAAAATCCAACGTAGAAGAGCTTAGCGCAAGAGATGCTACTATCCTGGTCATCTCTCCCGAGCCCTTTGAATTGGCAGATGATTTTGTGCAAACTGCATACGATACACACCCGATGCTGGAATTTTTTGAGATGATGGTGGTTACCCAACTGCTTGCTCTGGAGATCTCAATAAGACTGGGTAACGATGTGGATATGCCAAGAAACCTCGCAAAGTCAGTAACGGTAGAATAAAATTCCTCTCCTCTGCCAAAAAAGAGAGGTACATCATTTTTTAAAAGAAGAACCACCCATACTAAATAAATGATTTAATGTTTGAAATGTTGAAAAAGTAAATTGTATTGCTTATCGTACAAAAGCAGAAGATGATTGAAGAAAGTGCAGCGACTGGAATGTTCCAGTTGCTGCACAAAATAAAAAACATGACTTAGAAAGTATAAGTCACACCTACGTTAACAGAATCAACCATTATATCTGTATCCAAAAGTTCTCCATCAAACCCTTCATCGTCATAAAGTCTTGTATAGTCTGCAAAAACACCGATATTTTCAGTCACTGCATAGCTTGCGCCTAGACCCCATTGGAAACCTGACTCAGAAAGATCCATATCTTCAACTTCATATTTTACTTGGCCATATCCAAGCAAGGCATAGACATTAAATTCTTCTGTAACCGGATACATTCCTTTAAGATAGATACCGATGTTTGTCACATCGCCATCCACTTCACCATCTACATCATCACCTTCAAATTCAAGATCACTCACGTTCATTGAATATCTACCTTCAAGACCAAAGTATTGATTGAAGTTGTACCCTGCCAAGAAAAGCACAGAGTCTGCAGAAACGTCTAATTCTCCACTCTCTTGATAGTCAACTAATGCTAAATCATTAGTCAACACACCGAATGAATCAATATTTGCATTTACATAAGAATATCCCAAGCCTACATAGAATGCGCCCGGAGTTGACTCAACCACTTCCGGTACCGTTACTTCCGGCTCTACCGGAGCGATATCTCCGCCTGCGAATGCAAAAGCATTCATTGCCAATGTTGCTACGATTGAAGCTGTAATCTTTTTCATTGTTTTTCCCTTGTTTTTTGATTTACAAAGAAATTATATCTTTTAATATATAAAAAAGTCAATGGGGGAAATCGAAAGTTGTAATGTAATACGTAGAATATTTTATGATTTTTATGCGATAAAAGAAGAAAATTTATATACCATACTAACAGATACTACCGTATCTGTTAGTACAAAAGTGTAACTTAGAAAGTATAGGTCATACCTACATTGATAGAGTCAACTACTACATCAGTCTCAGGATCAAGATAACCGTCAAATCCTGTATCATCATACAGTCTTGTATAGTCTGCAAATACACCGATATTTTCAGTCACATCATAGCTTGCGCCTAGACCCCATTGGAAACCTGACTCAGAAAGATCACCAAAGTACTCGATACCAGTATCGATCGTTACTTGACCGTATCCAAGCAATGCATATACATCCAACTCTTCAGTTACCGGATACATTCCTTTAGCATAAATACCGATATTTGTCATATCGCTGTCTTCCAAATCTATTGCAGGATAGCCATCATATTCGAATTCTACATCATCTACATTCATAGTGTATCTTGCTTCAAGCCCAAGGTATTGGTTGTATTTATACCCTGCCAACAGCAGAAGCGAGTTTGAAGTAAGATCTCCTTCTTCAATTGTAGCTTCTCTTTCATACAAAAATGGATCAGAGTGTGCGTTCATATAAGAATATCCCAAGCCTACATAAAATGCACCCGGAGTTGACTCAACTACTTCCGGTACCGTTACTTCCGGTTCTACTGGAGCGATATCTCCGCCTGCGAATGCAAAAGCATTCATTGCCAATGCTGCTATAATTGAAACTGTAATCTTTTTCATTGTTTTTTCCTTGTTTTTGATTTACAGTTTAATTATAGCGCTCTTTTTACTTAAAAGTCAATAGAAAATTAATGAAAAGTTAATATATTAATTTTTAAATATATGCTTCCAGAATTATTCTTCTGTTTTCATCTCCATAAGCTCAGCCAAAAGCTCATCGATCTCTTCTGCTTCGAGCTCATCCCGCTTAAGCTCTTCTATAATTGCAAAACACTCTGTTCGCATATCCCGAAACTCTTCGAGGTCTTCTTTTTGCTCTTTGGTAGCATTTTTGGCTTTGTCTATCTCCTCAAAGAGCTCATCTATCGCTGCTTCCAGATCAGGGATAATCTCTAACTCTAACAGATTTTGAAGTTTTTTGGCATTTGTCATGGGGAATATCCTCGTTTTTTTAAATTATAACAAAAATAAAGTAAAAAGGATTGAAGAGAAGCGATTGATTTGATACCATCAAAGATGGCTCTGTCATATATCTACCGTCATGCCGGCTTAAGAACAATACAGACCCACGGGAATTTGTCCCATGGGTTTATTCTTAATTACATCCGCATCCTGTTTTGCAGCTTCCGCCCGATGTTTCCTCTTTGGGCGCGGCCTGAGTGCTGCATGCACTCACACCGGCAGGGGTCGTCGGCTGGATAGCTTCATTGCTTACTCCGCCTTGGGCATTGACCTTGTCTATGAAAGAAAGCAATTTGCTTGCGGCCTCCTGATAACGCTTAGCCGTTTCGCTGTCCGGTTTGTGATAGACTACGGGCATACCTGTATCTCCGCCGATTCGAACCGCAGGCTCGATAGGAATGCGGGCGATAAGTTCTGTATCGTACTCGCGCGCAACGGGTTCTGTCGTCCCCATACCAAAAATATCTGATTCTGTTTTGCATGAAGGACAGATAAAGCCGCTCATGTTTTCAATAATACCTGCCGTTGGGATATGAAGTTTTTGGAACATATCAAGCGACCTTCTACTGTCATCCAAACTTACTTCTTGCGGGGTGGTTACCGTAATTCCTGCGGTTACCGGCACAGATTGAGCCAAAGTAAGCTGCGCATCACCTGTTCCCGGAGGCATATCGATCACAAGTACATCAAGTTCAGACCATAGGATATCCCTAAGGAACTGCTCGATCGCTTTCATGATCATTGCACCTCTCCATATAAGCGACTGTCCGGGTTCCATGAGTGAACCCATAGACATGATCTCTACGCCATAGGCTTTCAGCGGAAGTACTTTGTTGCCTTGAATTTCAGGCCTTTGATCTGCTACACCCATCATACGAGGAATGTTTGGCCCATAGATATCGGCATCCAAAAGTCCTACTTTTTTGCCTTGCATTGCCATCGCTATGGCAAGGTTTACAGACGTGGTTGATTTTCCAACGCCTCCTTTGCCCGAACTGACCATCACAAAATTTTTCACATGGGGGGCAATATTTTTACCGCTGATAGAGTTGCTCATCTGTCTGGGTGCCTCAGGTGCTTTAATATTTACTGCAATATCTGAAAAGCCGAGTTTTTTTAACTCTATGGTTGCTTCTTGAATAATTTGCTGTTTAACCTCATCTGCAGAAGAAGTGATCTCTACGGTTAAGCTGATATTTGCACCTTCAATCACAACATCCTTTACAAACCCAAAAGCAACAATATCTTTGGTGAATCCCGGATACGTTACATTTTTAAGCGCTTCTAGTACTGTTTCATTTGTCATTTAAACTCCTATTTTATTTAATTTATTTCTATAGTTTAATCTATAAGTTTCAGTGCGACAAGTCGCATGAGCCCATCTTAAAAGATGGGCACCGCGTTAGCGTAGCCTATTGGGTGTATTCCTAGTGGGAAATACTCATTTTTGCTTCATCGGCCATCGCTTCACCGTGCTGCTGGACAATATTTTGCGTAATTTTATAAGAACAAAACTTAGGACCACACATTGAACAGAATTCAGCCTCTTTGAAAACATCCTGCGGCAGGGTTTCATCATGATACTCTTTGGCGCGGTCCGGATCAAGCGCCAACTCAACCTGCCTGTTCCAATCAAAGCCATAACGCGCATCACTCATCTCATCATCTATTTTCCTTGCATCGGGACGGCCTCTTGCAATGTCCGCAGCATGGGCAGCTATCTTATATGCGATGATCCCTTCGCGCACATCAGCAGCATTTGGAAGCCCTAAATGTTCTTTGGGGGTCACATAACAAAGCATACTCGCGCCATGCCATCCCCCTACTGCTGCACCGATGGCCGAACTGATATGATCATATCCTGCTGCAATATCTGTAACCAATGGCCCTAAAATATAAAAAGGTGCTTCGTGGCAGTATTCGCGCTCCAGCTTCATATTTCTTTCGATCTGATTGAGCGGAACATGCCCGGGCCCTTCTATCATCACCTGCACATCTTTTTCCCATGCCCGAAGCGTAAGCTCTCCAAGCACTTTCAGCTCACTGAGCTGTGCATCATCGCTTGCATCATACAAGCATCCCGGCCTAAGACTGTCTCCGAGCGAAAGAGCCACATCATATTTGCGGCAAATATCTAAAATATCATCAAACGCTTCATAGAAAGGGTTTTCTTTATGATAGTGCATCATCCATGCTGCCATAAGCGAACCGCCCCGGCTTACGATACCCATTTTTCTTTTGGCAACATGCGGCATAAATCTGAGCAAGAAACCTGCATGTATCGTAAAATAGCTTACCCCTTGTTGCGCCTGCTTTTCAAGAACTTTAAGCATTGTCTCGATATCAAGTTTTTCGATATGGTCATTGACATCATGCAAAATCTGATACATCGGCACCGTTCCTATCGGTACGCAAGAGTGGGTTATGACTGCTTCACGAATCTTATCAAGATCCCCCCCTGTACTTAAATCCATAATCGTATCTGCGCCATACTTAAGACAAACATCAACCTTTTCCACCTCCCCCGCAACATCTGATGCTAATGCTGAAGAACCGATGTTGGCATTGATTTTACAATTGGCGACCATACCTATAGCCATAGGTATTTGATGCTTGTGATTTACGTTTGCAGGAATAATACATCTTCCTCTTGCAATCTCGCTTCGAAGCAACTGCGGATCTATCTTCTCCACTTTAGCAACATATTCCATCTCTTCGGTGATAATGCCTTGTTTGGCGTAATACATCTGAGTTCTTACAGGGTCATTTTCACGTTTCTTTAACCATTCTGCTCTCATAATTTCAATCCTAAAATAGTGGTTTACATACGAGTTATACCAATCCAATCTTAAATTTTATTGAAAATAAAGGTATCTGAGAACAAATAAGATAAATTTTATCTTATTTATACAGATATAATCAAGCAATGGCTGAGTATAATACGTTACAATTTGATACATAAAATAGGAATATGCGTGTCTGATATAACATTAATACTATTGGGAGCAGGCAGCTCAACAAGATTTAAGGTCAATGTTAAAAAGCAATGGCTGTATAGCGGGGATACCCCTTTGTGGCTGTATGTAGCACAAACATTTGCCTCCGTTGCGACATTTAAAGAGATCATCATTGTTTCTTCAAAAGAAGAAATTGATTTTATGCAGAATTTTGCAAACTACACCTATGTAGAAGGCGGGAACTCAAGACAAGCTTCCCTAACCCATGCGATGGAGCATGTAAATTCAGAGTATGTGCTTGTAAGTGATATTGCGCGCTGCTGTATCGATAAGGAAACCATCAAGCGCATCCTGAATGCAAAAGCGAAAGCTTCTTGTATCGTGCCGGCACTCCATGTGGTTGATACACTTTATCTTGAAGGTGTACCTATCGACAGAGAAAAAGCAAACATTATCCAAACACCTCAACTTAGCATCACCCAAGTACTTAAAAAAGCGCTCAAAACATCAAAAATATTTACAGATGAAAGTTCGGCCATTGCCGGTCTGGGGGAGAGTGTCGCATTTGTTGCAGGATCTGCAATGGCACACAAACTCACCGCCATAGAAGATCTTGAAAAACTTTCTTGCCTCAAAGCGCCTTCGCCCAAGACACTCACGGGATTTGGAGTGGATATTCATCCTTTCGAATCAGGAAAAACAATGTTTTTATGTGGCGTAAAAATAGATGCGGCTTATGGATTTAAAGCACACAGCGATGGAGATGTTGCCATCCATGCGCTTATCGATGCACTTCTTGGTGCGGCAGGAATGGGGGATATTGGTGAACTTTATCCCGATACGGACGATACATATAAGGGGGCTGATTCCAAAGTGCTTTTGTGTGACACGGTTAGAAAACTTACCTCTTTTGGCTACGTTTTGGGTAATGTAGATTTAACCATTATGGCAGAAGCCCCCAAACTCATGTCCTACAAATCACACATGCGCCAATCCCTTGCTTCTCTTCTTGGAATTGGGCAACATTTGGTCAATATCAAAGCAACAACGGCAGAAAAACTCGGTTTTGTGGGACGAAAAGAGGGTATTGTTGTTTATGCTGTAGCAAATTTAACCTATTTTAACTGGAAAGCACTATGAAAATTATCATTATAGAAAACGAACTCTATCTTGCGCAAAGTATCGCATCCAAACTCAGTGAACACAGATTTGAAACAGAGATTTACAGCTCTATCAAAGAGGCTATGCAAAGCAAAGGCGACGTCTATCTTCTCTCCACAAACCTGCCCGGACAAAATATATCGCCGCTTGTTAAAGAGTTTAAAGACAAAATTATTATCTTGATGGTCAACTACATCAATAATGATACTGTCAGTGAACCGCTTAAACTTGGGGCCAAAGACTATATCGTCAAGCCTTTTATGATAGAAGAATTGTTGCGCAAGATAGATCACTATAAAGAATATCAAGAACTTAAAAAAAATACTCTCCTTTATCAGGAATACATGCAAAATTTGCTTCAAGAAATTGAAACGGATTTTGACATAGAAAAAATCAATACACCGCTTATCATCCAGACCAACTATCAAAGGCTTGTAGATAAAATCGTTTTTGATTATGCACACAAAAAAGATTTACTTTTGACTTTTATCCCTTTGAGCAATGAAAACTGGAAAGAAAAAATCACCAAAAGCAGCGCCAATTCATTGCTCTATATTACAGAGATACATACTCTCAAAAAAACAGACAGAGAACAACTGCTTGAGATGCTGAAAAATTATGATTTTATCCTGTGCAGTACGACTGAAATTGAAACTGATTTTGAAACAATTACACTCAACACAGAAAGCAAACTCTATGATCAAAATGAAATACTGACTATTGATGATTATGTAAAGTTTATCGTTAATAGTTTTCAATACAAATTTCCCGATACAGAACTCTCCAAAAAATTGGGAATATCAAGAAAAAGCTTGTGGGAAAAAAGGAAAAAATATGGACTTTTCAAAAAGAAATAAAAATCAAAATTCGCTCTATATCGATACAGAAGCACTTTCTACATTGGCGCTTGTAAAAGCAGGGCTTATCTCTCCTGTTGATAAGCTTATGAATGAAAAAGAAGCCGGGGAGGTAGACAGAACCAAAATGTACAAAGGCGTACCGTTTCCATTTGCTTTTTTGCTCGCCCCTAAAGGTAAACGCAATTATAAAACACTGGAAAATTTAAAAAAAGGTGATCTAGTCGACCTCATCACTGAAAATAAAAAAGTAGGTGAGCTTATAGTGGAAGACACTTTTCGTATCGATCCCATAGAGCGCGTACACAATATCTACGGAACTGCTGACACTCATCACCCTGGCGTCAAAAACACCATATCAAGACTCGGGGAAATTGCTGTTTCGGGAGAATATACCGTTGAGTATCCTTTGATTGACGACAACATCAAACGTATTCAGCAGATGATCACAAAAACCGGTGCGAAGGTTATTTCATCTATGCTTCTTGCGGCCAACCCGCTTAATAGAGCCCATGAGAAAATAATTCGTCAAGCTATTGATGAAAGTGATCTGCTTGTGATCTTTTTACGAAAACCTTTTACCTCCACGGGGCTGCGCTACGACATACGACACAAAGCATTGATGACTTTTGTTGATAATTTTTTGCCTAGAAATAAAGTTATTATCGTTCCTTTTGAGAATACTTATATCTTTGCAGGCTACAATGAACTTATCCTTGATGCGCTTTTGGCAAAAAATTATGGTTGCACCCGACTTGTCATAGGAAAAAATCATGGGGGCTTAGGACTCTATTATGACCAAAATCGACTTGCCTCTATATTTGACGAGTGCAAAAATATTGGCATTCAAATCAAAACGATTGATGAATATGTTTATTGCGATACCTGCCGAACACTGGTAAGTACGCGAACATGTCCGCATGGACAACACCACCATGTTCATTATCATTCAGATTCTATTTTGAAGCTCATACAAAGCGGCCTTGTACCTCCTCCCATCCTGGTAAGAAAAGAGGTTTCAGCCAATATCCTTGCTTCGCTTTTCCCTAACAGATTTGACAATCTGCAAGAGATGCACTACTCTTTGATGCCGGGTTCAGGATTGCTTGAGCAGCAAAGCGAAGAACAGTTTTATCTTAAACTCATCAAACTTTATCAAACTTCATCGCTGACATAAAAGGGTATCTATGAATTTACAAAAACTTTTTTTGACTTTCTTCGGTGCGGGCCTTAGCCCAAAAGCTCCCGGAACGGTGGGAACACTCGCTTCTCTTCCTGTGGGTGTTGGTGTTTTGTATTATTTGGGCATGGAAACACTTTTTATGCTAACCTTGGCAATAACAATCATGGGTATTGTTGAGATCAATAAATACGAAAAACATACGGGCGTCCATGATCAGCAAGAGATTGTTATAGATGAGGCCGCGGGCATGTGGCTCTCTCTTATGATAGCCCACTCGACAGCTGCTGCAATACACTATCCCTATATACACATATTGGCGATCGTTTTGAGTTTTGGGGCATTTCGTCTTTTTGATATTTGGAAACCTTCAACGATAGGGTGGATCGACAGAGAACTCAAGGGAGGGCTTGGTGTTATGGGGGATGATATTCTAGCAGGAATCGCCGGCGGACTTTTCTCCTCAATTATTTTAATGGGAATAGGAAAAATATTTTAATTGAACCCTTTGGGCAGTTAAGTTATTAGACCCCGAATCAAGTCCGGGATGACGGAATTTTCGTCAGTGCAGACTTGATCCGCAATCTGGTTTATGATTTAATCAGAGATTCAATTAAATTTTATTAAACATTGATACATTTTTTCAAAATTTCCAAAATCAATTTTTCATATGTTTTTATATCCTCCGCATCTATTTCCGCTTCGCTTTGAAATTTTTTATGATGGCGATAGAGAGATTTTCGTATACTTTCGTCCAGCCATTGGTTTTTGAATGTTTCATTCATTTCGAGCTTAAGCTTTTCTCTTTGCGCATGAGATCTGGATGCAACCATCCGGGCATGGTATAAAGCCCGCCCCAAAAGTATAAAAGGGAAATTTTGGTTTACCATAGGTCCGACCTGAAGATATTTTTGTCCCAGCTTTTGACCTAACACTTTTATTTTAGCAAGCTTTTCAAATCCAAAATATGCGCTTGCTCCACCAACGACCGCACCAATAGCTCCCCCCAGAAGAAGCGTGTGTCCTGCAAGCAGCAGGTCCACTCCTGCGCCGGTAATCGCACCCCCGGTTGCTCCGGTGAAGATCAGCTCTTTTTGCGTCAAACCGAAGATGGAAACACTCTGCTTTGAAAAAAGATCTATCTTTTCAAACGCCAAATCTCTTACTTCTTTTTGGAGATGCCCATGATGCCATATCATTTCTATATTTTTTTGGGATCTGTGCTCTAGGCCCCGCAATGCTCTTTTATACTTCTGTTCAACTTTTTCTTCTTCTGCCAAAGTGGCTTCTTCACCTTTTAGATCAAGTTGTTCCACATAAGAAAGAGATTCGGCCACCAGTTGTGTTATCGCCTCTGCACTCTGCTGAAGCATTTGCCCATAGTATTGCTTAAAACATTCGATAGAATTTTTAATAGGCACTATCCACTCCTCTTTGAGTTGCGCCACACTTTCCAAAAGCTGCAAATGCTCCCCAAAAGTAGCTTTCATAGGACTAAAAACCCTAACCATCTTAAAATATTGCCCCAGTGCCCTCTTCCATTCCTCTTCATAATTGGTTTGATCTATAAGATTGATCAGTGCCATAGAAGGCCGGCCTGTCCAGCGAAGTATCTCCATTTCTGCCTCATACTCTTGTCCGTAAGGCTTTGAGCCATCGACTACATAGATAATTCCTGCTCCTTCCATAATAGGCTCAAGCAATTCCACCTCATCACTAAAACGCTTATCCCCTTGATGCGTATTGATAAAAGCTTGCACCACCTCTTGTTTTTTGTCTGCAGACACATCGTGCTGCTTAAGCCATGCAAGCACTTGCCTTGCTCTTTGAAAACCGGGGGTATCATAGAGTTCATACAATATCTTACCGTCTGCCATAAGAGGAAAACTGCGTTTTTTGATAGTGGTTCCCGGAGTGTCTGAGATTTGCACACTGTCATCAAGAGCCAAAGAAGAAACAATGCTGCTTTTGCCTTTATTAGGGTGTCCTACAACGGCAAATTTTGGATGTGAAAAATTCATATTTTGAGCCACACCTTGCTGTTTTGCAACATAGCAAGCTTTCTTGCCCATACCTGAACAGCTTTTGATTGCGGCAGATATGATTCTTCGCGCGTGCCCAGAGGAACAACGATGATTCTATCGGTTTGCTTACACAAAGCTTGCACAAAATCTACAAAATCCATCGTAGGCGGCTCCCATGCCTTGACACACAAAAGTATTTCTCCTTGACACCGGCCTATAATCTGAGCATCTTCTTCCAAACTGTTATTTCCTCCCACCGAGAGCATTAATGGGGCTACAACCCCCATCGCATCACTCAAGACCGGCACCTCTTCTTTGGAAATTGCCCAACCAAGCACACCATCATAAGAATTGTCCAGTTTTTTTATCTTTTGGAGATATCCTTGAGCTGTTCGCCCAAAAAAGTCCTCTGTGTCATTTGCACTGCTTACGATCAGCGGTTCATTTATTTCCCGTAACAATAGCGATATACTCTTTAGGGCCATTATTGATTTTTTCATTGCCCTTTTTAAACCTATTTTGGCAACAAGGAGCATTCCCAACCTTAAAAATATCGCATAAAAAAGCGTGGCACACAGCAAAAATTTCCACCACTCCCCCAGCATAGAAGCATGGCGTATCATTTGGGCGTCTATCTTTTCACCCAGCCTAAAGTATCTACTTTGCTCTATAAGCTCCAGCGAAGGAACTGCTGTGGGGAAAAAATCCCTCCATGCAAAAGCAATCATCTGTAAAAAATCATGGAAATCCTCGGGAGAGATCCTAAGGGTTGTGCTCCATGCAAAAGCTATATCTTTTGTAACTACGACACCCAAAAGTGCAATCACCAGGCCCCACGAAAAAACCCATGCAAGCAACTGAGAACGTTCAATAACAAGCCAATTGCCCACCAAGGGATCCATCTTGAATTCTTCCATACCAAACCGCGTCCTACAGGGAAGCCGCAGAAGTATCTTTTCCATCCAAAATGCAGGCGATATATGAACCAAGAAACTTTGCGGCTTATATGCTTTTACCATAGACAAAAGCGCCAATATCATCGTAAACAAAGGTATGAAAACAACCATCACCATAAAATAAATAATATTCACAGGCTCCTGTCCGCTATAG